>DTPJ01000270.1 GCA_011334435.1 Candidatus Poribacteria bacterium
CAGATGGCTGATAATATTATAAAACAAGATGATCGCATAAGACAAGAAGAAAATATTGAGTCTTCATCAAAGCAATGGGAAGAAGAATGTTTCAATATAGGTTGCCAGAAAGCAAGAGACGAAGCAGTAAAGATGCTAACACAGATTGAGCAATAACTGCATGAATGTCGTGATAAGTCTTGGAAAGTGGTAGGATTTAGAGAGAGGGGTAGTAAGTATTTATAATCAAGGCGGAATGGAAATTTACACAAAACTATTGACAGCCCCCCATTTCGTATTTTTCCTCAAACTCTTCTGGACTTATATATCCAAGCCGCGAGTGAACATAATGCTTCTTTAATAATAAACTGCCATTAACTGCAATCTTTCCAAAAGTGAAGATTCATCATAGCTATCAGCATAGTAATGATATTTTTTGGTTATTATAAATATAACCAATAGTGTTCCCATGTCCTTAGTTAATACAGGATTTGTGTTGATTTTATTGACAATATCTTGTAAAATACTATTGCATAGAGTTCATACCGAAAATAGAAATTCACTTGGTTAAATGTCAAAAATGCAGAACAATGGAAAAGCAAATGAAAACAATTAATCTTATATTGATATTAATTATATTAGCACATTATCAGACTTCCGTATGTATAGCTCAAAATACAGATAATCAAAATGTCACATCTGGCTGGCGTATGTTTAGAGGCAATCCTTCTTTGAATGGAGTCGCTTCTGGGACAATTTCCGATTCTCCTAAACTCAAATGGCGATTCAAAACAGGTTCTTCTATTAAATCCTCTCCCGTAATTGACGGAGATTTAGTCTATATCGGCTCAGATGACAAAAAACTTTACGCAATAAACATCTCTAATGGCAAAAAAGTTTGGGAGTTTCAGACAAAAGATACAGTTGAATCTACTCCATGTATAGTGAATGATTTGATCTTCTTTGGATCAACGGACTACTATCTTTATGCCTTAGATGCAAAAAGCGGAAAATTTAAATGGAAATTTAAGGCAGGTGCGAAAATTATCTCATCTCCTAACTGGACAACCTCACCTAAAAAAGATAAGATATGGATTTTATTTGGCAGTTATGACAATTATCTATATTGTTTGGAGTCAATAACTGGAAAATTGGTCTGGAAGTACCAAATCACTAATTATATTAACGGTTCTTCCGCTATTGGAAATGGAAAAGCTGTCTTTGGTGGGTGTGATGGAAAAGTTCATATTGTATCTGTAACCAATGGAAAAAAGATCGGCGAAATAGACACGGGAGCTTATATTGCTTCGTCCCCTGCGATAGATGGAAAATATGCTTTTATCGGCAATTATCAAGGAAAGTTCCTTTGTATTGATCTTATCACAAAGAAGGTTTTGTGGACTTATGAAAATGACTCTCAGTTTTTTTCATCACCCACAGTTGGAAAAACACAGGTAGTTGTCGGCGCGAGGGACAATGTATTGTATTGCATCAGACGTGATAATGGCAAACTTATATGGAAATTTCAAGCAAAAGATAAAATTGACAGTTCACCTGTCATAGTTGGTGATAGAGTTGTATTTGGCTCTGATGATGGCAGGCTATATATTGTCTCTTTGTCAAAGGGAACGGAGATTTGGTCTTATGAAATCGGGTCGCCAATAATAAGTTCACCTGCGATTATAAATGGTCTGATAATTATTGGCTCTGAAGATGGCACTGTCTATGCCTTTGGGTGAGATATGATAAGCAAAATAAAGACAAGAGAAGAATTAAAGGCGATAATTCGTTCTGCACAAATAGAGGGCAAAAAAGTTATCACAACTAACGGCTGTTTTGATATTTTGCATGTGGGACATCTGCGTTATTTGCAATCTGCCAAGTCTCTTGGTGATATTCTCGTTGTCGCGATAAATAGCGATGATTCTGTCCGCGCTATAAAAGGAGAAAAACGTCCTCTTGTCCCTGAAAATGAGAGGGCTGAAATCTTGGCTGGGTTAGAATGCGTGGATTACGTTATGATCTTTCCAGAGTTAACGCCTGACGAATTCCTAAAAGAGCTTAGACCAAATATTCATGTAAAAGGCGGAGACTATACCATTGATAAAATCGTTGAATTAGAAACGGTTAAGGCGATCGGCGCTGAATTTAAGTTAATACCGGGTGTTGATGGCAAATCTACAACTAAATTGATTGAAACTATTTTAGAAAAACATGTAGAAGAATTAAAAAATGAGGAAACATAAATGCGTCTTGATTCAATTGAGATTATTCGTTTAGCCCTTGATGAGGATATATTCACGGGCGATATTACATCAGAATCAATGATACCTGACGATGTGATGGCAAAGGCGTCATTTTTATCAAAGGACAACGGCATTGTCGCAGGATTAGATGTAGTCAAAGCAGTTTTCCATAAAGTAGATCAGGAGATCGTATTTAATAAACTTGTCACTGACGGGACTGAGATCTACAAAGGGCAAATAATCGCAATAGCTGAGGGCAGGGCTAAATCGTTGCTATCTGCTGAACGAACCGCTTTGAATTTTCTCCAACGTCTATCGGGCATCGCGACAAATACTTCAAGATATGTCAAGGCAGTTTCTGGCTATAAAGCGGTCATAGTTGACACAAGAAAGACAACGCCGGGTTGGCGAGTTTTAGAAAAATACGCAGTTAGGGTCGGTGGCGGACATAATCATCGCTTCGGACTTTATGATGCTGTCCTTATAAAAGATAATCATATCGCTGTTGTAGGATCGATAGCTAAGGCGGTTGCAATGGCAAGGGAAAAAATACCGCACACAATGAAGATTGAGGTAGAGACAGAAAATCTTGATCAGGTCGCAGAAGCAATAGAGTCAGGAGTAGATATAATAATGTTAGATAATATGAGCCTTGACATGATGTCAGAGGCGGTCAAATTAATAGATGGAAGGGCATTGGTTGAGGCTTCTGGCGGAGTTAAGTTAGAAAATGTTACAGATATTGCAAAGACTGGCGTTGATCTGATCTCCATAGGTGCATTAACTCATTCTGCTATGCCTCTTGATATTAGTATGGAAATGGAGTTGAAAACTGAATACTGAACATGTTTAGATTTGGAAATAAAGCGAAAGAAAAGCATAAAACCATAGATAAATATCTTGAAATAAGCGATAGGATCAATGCCCCAATATTGATTGAAGATGATACTATCATTGAACCTATTGATAAGCCATTCGCATTTATCCAGCCCCAATTCATAGAAATAGAACAGTTTGATGATACTGACGAATTCACATTGCAGATTTCTAATGCGGGAAATGGATTGCTGATAATTTCAGATATTTCTGCTGATGTTCAATGGATAAAAATTGGCTATGATGGCGATAAGAAAGTGCTTGAATATTCAGATAAACCGCTTTCCATAAAAATAGATATTGAAAGAGAGAGACTGCCTGCGGGAGAAAATATCGGCAATATAACGATCCACGCAATACAAGACGATAAAATAACTTATCAGATACCTGTTACTGTCAATATTCCCAAAGATGAATCTGCAACGATTATAGCCTCTACCAATTTTTTAGATTTCGGTTCTGTTACAATAAATAAAGAGGTTGAATTTGTCTTTGTTAGTGAAATTGCAGAGACAGTCTATCTTCAAGGCGATTTCACAAATTGGGAATTAGGCAGAATTCCCATGAAAAAAGAAGGAAATAAATTCCGAGTTGTCATACCGTTAGAAGATGGCGAATATTTATATCAGTTTTGTGTTGGCGATAGGGAGTTTACAGACCCAAATAACCAGCAAAAAGTCATATTAGGTGAACATGGCAGTTGTTCCAAGTTAAATCTCAATCGCTATACTCTGCCTTTAATAATTGCAAATGTTGCACCAAAATCGCAAAAGATTAAATTAATTCCATCTGAAAACATTAATTTAAGTGAATATGAGTTCACATTAGGAAAAGGTGAGAAGAGGCAGATAGACGTGTTTTTGATTCCCTATTTAATGCAGATAGGCACAAATCAGGGACAAATAGTCATTGAAACAAGGTCACGTCAAGTTGACAAAGTCCAAATTCAAGCAAAAGGCATCGCTTATGGTCCTGTCTCAATAATTTCTCCGCCAAAAGTCTCATTAGGCACGGTATATCGCGGTTCGGAAATATCAGCATTGTTGAAGATAAAAAATAACGGAAATGAAATCCTGATAGGCAATATTGTTGTTGATGTCCCATGGTTAAAACCGATGAAATTTGAGATTCCAGCAGGTGCAGAAGCAGATATTGCAATGCCAGTTTTTGCTGAAAATTTAGAAGCGGGACAATATAAAACTTTAATCTCTATAATCAGTAACGATGTTATCTATGGCAAAGATATTTCCAATATTCCGATTGAATTTCAATTAGTTTCTATGGAAGTTGAACCAAAAGAGATAGACTTCGGCAATATGTGGATAGGTGAGCCAAAAGGACAGAATATTTGGGTTAGACGAAGCGATGGTGCGAAAATGGAATTGAGTATGCCATCAGAATTGCCTTCGTGGCTTTCTGTAAATATTACTGGCAGACAAACTATGAACATTTCAATAGATTGGGATAAAATCTATCTTGATTCCGATAGAGATATTGAAACTACTATATATATAACCGACAGAAAATCACCTCTGCGAGAATCTGTGCATATACGCGGTAGGATTCAAATTCCACATATAGCGGTAGATGAAATAGACTTCGGTAATGGCGATTGGAAAAAAAAGACACTGCCGATGAGCATAAAAAATATGGGCAATGGAAAACTTGTCCTTTATAAGATTGAAATAAGCGAAGACCAAAGATGGATGAGCCTGCAATACAAAAAAAGGAAAAAAAGACCGCCTGAGTTTATGTTGACGGTTAATCGCCGATTTATTCCTAAAAATCAGCAAGATATTCCCTTAACAGGTGTCATAAAGATTTACTCCAACGATCCAATTGAACCTATCCTTAATGTTTTTGTAACCCTCAAACCAAGATAATACGTCTGTCAAGTTGTTTTCTTAATCACAGGTTCAATATAAAAAATCAACTAAAAAGGAAACATAAATGTCTAATAAAAGGTCAGATTATATAAATATATTTGAGAATATTTTCCTGCAAGGGATAAGGTTAAATCGCAATGTTGGAATAAAGAAACTTTGGAAACTGAATAGGGTTTTTAGACATGCTTTGTATTCATACATTAAGCGGTGGATATTGCTTAAAACGAAAAAATTTCTCGCACCAGTGGCGATAGCATTTAGCCCAACTATGCGTTGTAACTTGTCTTGTATCGGTTGTTATGCGGTTGATTATCCGCTTGATGATGAGCTTTCGCTTGACGAGATCGATCAATTGTTCAGTTCAGCAGAAAAAATAGGGGTATTCATTTTTGTCATCACAGGTGGCGAACCCTTAATGCGCGAAGGTATATTAGACCTATTTCAAAAGCATAATAAGCTTTTGTTCCTGATGATCACTAATGGTTGTCTTGTTGATGAGCATATAGTTGAAAAGATAGCATCTTCTGGAAATATAATTCCAGTTGTCAGCATTGATGGATGGAAGGAACAGACTGATTTAAGACGTGGTAATGGTGTTTATGAGCGTGTAGAAAATGCCATGCGACTTATGCGTGATCGGAATTTAGTATTTGGCTTTTCATCTATGGTATGGAACGATAATTATAAAACTTTGTGCAGTGATGAATTTATAGATGAGATGATCAGGCGTGGATGTTCGTTGGGATTTTATACGGAATATGTTCCTATGGGTAGCGATGTTCATTGGGATATGGTTTTAGATGATGCTGAACGTGATATATTCCATCAAAAAGTCCTTGAAATTCGCAAAAACAAGCCCATTATGGTTGCTCATCTTCCTGATGATGAATATGGAAAAGATTTTAAGTGTAGAGGTGTTGAAAGTGGCTGTGTTCATATAAATACGCAAGGATATGTTGAACCATGCCCTTTTTCGCATTTCTCTGCGGATAATATAAAGGAAAAAAGCCTTGAATCTGCCCTGCGATCAACATTTCTCGCAGAAATAAGGTTTAGCAAGGCAATATATCGGCATGGAAATATAGGCTGTGCGCTTGTTGAAAATATTGAAATAGTAAAGGAGATCGCCAGAAGAACTGGTGCGAAACCTACTGATTATAAGTATTTATCAGTTGTTAAATGATCTCCGCCTTGATCTTTTTGTGTTGACTTAAACGACGTTTTTTCAGATAATTGTTATATAAGTTTGATAACGGAGGGTTAAATTTAAATATTGGTTGAGATGAAAATGATGCATGCTAAATTAAAAATTCCTACATTAATCTTAATAATGCTATTTATATTTTGTGGTTGTTCAAAAAAAGATAAGCAAGAGATAACTGTTTCTGAAGAAGACGTTGATATAGCAAAGATCGTTAATGTCAATATTCCGGGCTGGAAGGCTGGCATAGAACGCGTCATTAATTATGAACAGGGATTGAGATTATATGCTGGACGTTTAGCCGATCTATATCTTGTCTATGGCTTTAAAAAATTTGCGACAAAGGAGTATAAAAACCCAAATTCACTGTCCATAATGGTTGAAGTCTATGACTTCGGAAACAGCAAAAACGCTTATGGCATATACTCATTTGATACTATCGGAAAGAAAATGGACATAGGTAATGATGCATCATATAGCTATGGAATACTCAGATTTTGGAAAGGACGACTGTTTGTCAGGATAGTTGCCCAAGAGGAATATCGTCAGTTAGAGAAATCTGTCATACAATTTGCAAAGGCGGTTGACCAAAAGATAACTAATATAGGCGAAAGACCTTATCTTTTGACAAAAATTCCACAGGAAAAAATGGTCCCTGACACCCTTCATTTTTTCCACGAAAACGCATGTTTGAATAACATATACTATATTCCAGAATCATACACGCTTGGGCTTTCTGATCAAACTGATGTTGTAACTGCACAATATTCTTTTGGTGCAAACTCCTATCCCCGATTGTTCGTTATTGAGTATCCAGATGAACTCTCAGCACAAAATGCCTATAACGCTTTTACAGTACGCTATTATGACGAACAAACGCCAGTCTATAGAAACGATGACATAAATATAGTCCGCACAGAAGAAGACGATTATAACTCCATATCAATAAAGAAAAATTTTGTGATATTAGTATTTGAAGCACATTCAGCCGATATTAACAAAAGATTGACAAAAGAAGTGACAAAAAAAATAGATTAAGGAGGATTCAATGCCCTATCCAAGAATGGTGAGAATAAGACAGAATTTCTCATCAATACCAGAAATAAAAGATGTTAAACAGAAGGTTCACGAAGAGCTTGCAAAACCGAACATTATGACAAAGATCAAGGCAGGACAGAAGGTCGCCATAACCGCAGGCAGTAGAGGAATAGCTAATATAGATCGCATAATTTCTGCAATAGTAAAAGAGTTAAAAGATTATGGTGCCAAACCATTCATAGTTCCCGCTATGGGAAGTCATGGTAACGCAGAGGCAGAAGGACAAAGGGAAATTTTACTTCATTACAGCATAACTGAAGATACTATGGGTTGTCCGATCCTTTCTAATATGGAGACTGTTCAATTAGGACAAACTGCTGATAAGTTCACAGTATTTATTGATAAAAACGCCTTTTCTGCTGATCATATTGTCGTAGTAAATAGGATTAAACAACATACTGACTTCTCTGGAAAGATAGAAAGTGGTCTTGTAAAAATGATCGGAATAGGACTTGGAAAACGAGATGGTGCATCAATGTATCATAAGGCTTCGTTAAAATTTGGCTTTGAAAATGTCTTGCGAGGCGTCGCAAAAGTTGTCCTTGAAACAGGCAAAATCGCTTTCGGAGTTGGTATTGTTGAAACCCCTTATGATCAAACAGGTATAATCTGTGCAACTCCTGCTGAGGAACTTATCAAAACCGAAGAGAAACTCCAAGAGCAAGCGAAACGGTTAGCTGCAAAATTACCTTTTGATGATATAGATGTTTTAATCGTTGATGAGATCGGAAAAGACATAAGCGGGCTTGGTATGGATACAAAGGTCATAGGTCGCATGATGCAAACAGGCGAGGAAGACCTAAAATCACCACGAATAAC
>DTPJ01000532.1 GCA_011334435.1 Candidatus Poribacteria bacterium
AAATATATGCGGAGCGAGATTAAAACCTGTCCTAAACTCAATAATATTGATGAAACAGTTAGGCGTATGGGTTGAGATAACTACTTTGATTATTCCGACGGTGAACGATTCAGAGGAAAAATTAAGAGAATTAGCTGAGTTTATATTAAGCGTCGGTGCTGAGATCCCTTGGCATGTAAGTAGGTTTCACCCTACATATAAAATGACAAATATTCCATCAACGCCGATAAAAACAGTAGTTAAAGCGAGACAGATCGGACTTGATGTGGGATTGAAATATGTCTATACTGGAAATATTCCCGGTGATGAAGGCGAAAACACATACTGCTATAATTGCGGAAAAATAATAATCCAAAGATACGGATACAATATCGGCAATATAAATGTCAAAGATTCAAAATGTCTATTCTGCAATGCAGATTTAGATTTAGTATTAAAATAGGATTTATACAAGATTAGTATGCAATATTGGCTTTATCCTTTCTTCCAAAGGTAACAAGAGATTGTGATCATAGCCTACATTTTTTGCTAAAACTTTTTATTTAAGCATTATCATCTTACCTGTTTCTGTATATTCGCCAGCTTGGATAGTGTAGAAGTATACTCCGCTTGCCACTTTTTCGCCAATTTCGTTTTTGCCATCCCAATACGCTGACTTATCTTTCGTTATATAGTATCCTGCGGGCTTATTTCCTAATTCTAATGTCTTAATCAAACTACCATCAGAAGAAAATATCCTGATGACGACACTTGCAGGCTTTGACAACTCAAAAGGTATCCATGTCTCTGGATTGAACGGATTAGGATAATTGGCTAAAACTCGCGTTTGCTTCGGAATATCCTGCTTAAAGGCTTTCAAGACAAAATAACGAGTATAGCTCTCATTGCTTATATCAATACTGTTAATTTGTTTTAAGTCATAGACCTTGCCTGTCAAAGAATCTTCTAATACAAGCGAATAATCATAAGGAATGTTTTCTATTTTCCAGATTAGAAGACCATGAGAAAGAAGATCAACTTTAATATGCCACAAAATTTGCTCTTTTGATAGGCTAATGCCTTTTGAAAGTTCAATGTCATCATTAGGGTCAATTATGCTTATTCGTGTTGATGAGAAAGGCATTGATGGCGGTTTGACATAGCTTATTTTTGTGGAATTTGTGTCACTAACGATCGCCTCAACGCTATCTTTTCCATCATCTGTCTTCAATGATAGCGTAACTTTCCAGATAGCTTTTTCCTCGTTATAGACAATAGATGATGGAGGAGATGTGGAAGCAGTTTCAATAGGATAAATGATCAACTTCGCGTCATCAACTAATGAGTAAAGCCAAAATCCAATCTTAGGTGGCATAGGATAAGGGGGACTTTGATTGGAAACCTTAATATTATATTGGTTTGTAACATTATCATACCAAAATGTGCGATTATCTACCCAGAGATTTGTCTTGGATTGAGTTGGCGTCACTTGTTGTCCGTTATATTCAATTCTAATGGTGCTATCTGACCATGCGACAGGAAAATCAAAGGGATTTGCTACATTGTTCCAGCCAGCTTTAAGTGTTATTGAATAGGGATTTTGACAGTTAACAGATGTCCCTGCAATGTTAAAAGACCTAACCGATCCATCTCCAATAAGCATAATCCACCAGCTTGTTGCTACATCAAAGGAGTCTGACGAGACAGGCAATCCTCTAAAAGCCTGCGGGACTTCCCAGCGATTAGACGATGTATTCCAACGCCAAGCCATCCAATTCACGCCATAGATTCCGCCAGTGCCAAAATTTCCAACGACGGTTTTAACGTCTGTTATTACACTTGGAGCGACAATGTTCCAAATATTTGGTGTTTTTGAGATCGTCGTTTTAAGGTCTATTGTGATATTACCATGCACAGGTAAGAAATAAGGATTAAGCCTAGTGCCATAAAAATATATATTTTTCGCATTTACATCTGTTGCTTCAATATAATATTCTATCCCTCTTGTCGTAACTTGATCAGACGGTATTGTAGCAACCCATGTCCCATTTCTTAATGTTCCACTTTGCAGACTAAAATAAACGTCATTAAAAGTAGATTTAGCACCTTTTCTATAATAAAGCCTTACTTTATCTGCATCAGCAGGGAGAATGATATTTGCGTGAAAGTTAAATTCTGATCCCGCCTCAGGGGTATCTTGGATAGGATCAATTGATGGCACTGTAAGCAACCAAGAAGCTGCTGTAGATGCACCTATAATTATCATATCGGGGCTTATGTCAACAGAAAATCCAAATAGATCATAATCTTTTGCTAATCTTCCAGTCAATTTCCCTCTCAATGCCCATTTCGTCCCGTCATATTTATACATATATGCGGAACCAGAATCTTTGCCTTTATAATCATCTATAAGCGAGCCTACGATCGCATAATTTCCTTTTACGGATACAGAATATCCGAACCAATCCTCAGCATCAGCGTCATAAGCGGTAATTTTTTGAAATTGTGTCCAACTTGTCCCACTTCGGCGAAAGACATAAACAGATCCTGAATTTTTTCCAAAATCATCATCACAATAAGAGCCGACAAAGGCATAATCACCATTGATAGAGACTGAAAAGCCGAATTCATCATAAGCTTCTGCGTCATTAGCAGTAAGTTTCGCTTGCTGAACCCAATTTGTGCCATCATAATAGAAAACATAAACTGAACCAGAATTCGGAACTAATCCACCATCTGAGTCGCTCAAAGGAGATCCGACAAGCGCATAATTGCCATTTATTGAGACTGACCAGCCAAATAGGTCACCACTTACTCCATCATTAGCGGTAATTTCAGCCTGTTGTATCCATTTAGTTCCATTATAATAAAAAATATATGCAGAACCAGAATCATAGCCCTTTCTATTGGTCATAAATGCGCCTACTATGGCAAAATCTCCGTCAATGCAAACAGAAATACCAAATCGATCTAATACAGCTCCGTTATTAGCGGTAAGTTTTTTCTGTTGAACCCAGTCTGTGCCGTTAAATTGAAATATATAAGCAGAACCAGACGAAGCTCCGAGGTCATTATCGCCGTCAGCACCGATGATAGCGCGATTTCCATTGATATAAACACTATGACCGAACCTATCTCCCTTAGCACCATCGTTAGCCGTTAATGTCCATTCTTCAAAAGTTAACCTATTTTTTATGATCGCTATGCCTGTATCATCATTTGACCATTCCTGTCCCCATATAAAATAATCCCCAGAAATAGATACAGGAAATCCAAGTCCATCCCAGCCTGATACGTTACTTATAACAGCAACAAAAATCGCCACAGTTAAAACCAATATGTATAACTTTTTCATTGCCATACACCTCAACCAGTCTAACCGAACTAAACGTAAAACAAGCTAACTTATTTTTTGCGGAAATTCCAGATACATTGGCTATCTCCGTCACAAAAGCTAACTTGTTTATCCATTTCCATATCTAATTGAAACTCGTTTAGCCATACCCCTAATTCTGTTGGACATATAGCATTAGATATTATATGTGCCAAATGCTCCCTCTTTGCCTTTTTCAATATCTCAATCCATGGGCATTTATCAATTATTATCTGTATATGCTCATCGGTTTGGACTTTAATACTATATTCATATTCTTCTGCTTGAAATTTTACATCTATTGCTTTTAAGAAATCTGTTATCCCTTTCCCTTCCAATGATAGCATTTCTTTGACTTTTCTCGCTTGAATTTTTGGCAAGACTTTCCAGACTTCCGTATCTAATTCAAGTGCCTTATCAAAGGAAAAATGCTTCTCTATCATCATAAACCAAAGACCATCAACCGAAGTATAAGATCGTCTAAGGTATTCAATTATAATTTTATCTTGCATATAGAAGCTCCAAATGGAGTTAAAGGTTGAAATATTTTTTACTCTGTGATCGCTTTATTATAGCAAGGCGGGCAGAGGAATTGCCCCTTAAATATGTGTATTCTTGTTTCCATAGTTCCTTCTCCGCATTTTGAGCAATCTATGGACTTATGAATTCTCGCCATATTAGGTATTTGCTCCTGCGGTTCCGATACCTCAAAAATATCTTCGCCATTTGCAGAGAATATATCCTCTACATTTGTCCCCTTTTTTCTGCTTATTCTTATTCCCTTGCCTGTGTTTCTGTTATAGAATGTATAGACATGTTTGCCATAGTCTTTGAATATAAGATTGCCTTTGCCGAAAGTGCAACCAGTGACTACTTGAATTGCATCAACAGCACAGGAATCGTTTTCAACGATTGCGACGAGTTCCTCATCTGATGACCTGTCTATTCCGAGTTTTTCCATTGCGAAGGTAGCAACCTTAAAGCCCCATTTTAAGCCTCCGCATTCATGTCCATGAAATTTGATTGCATCTTGCCAAAGAGTTAAATCTTTATCTTCCATTTATTTTATATTCTCCATTAGCTTATAAATATTGAATAATTAATCGGGGAATAAAACTGATAATGTTTCTCTGGATTCCCGTTGCAGTTTACCTTTCCAAGTGAAAATTGGGGCGGAAAATGACATTTTGCGTGTATTTGTCATTCCTGCGAAAGCAGGAATCCATTCTCGGGATTACCCGATTAATTTTTCAAACTCAATAAAAAGGGAGATTTAGAGGGATTTTATAGATAATCTAACATTCTGTAACGTTAAGAAGTTAGTTTTTAAGCGATCCCCATGTAGTTGTGATCGTCCCTTGTGGAGAGACAGCGACGGTTTTTGCAGAAAATACCATGGTTGCCAAAGCAGTAGCATCCTTCCCAAAGACAATTGACCGAGAAGCCCAGCCAACCCATCCTCCCTGACAATCACAGCTATCTGATTCGTTTACAACCAATCCCCAGCCAATAGTCTTATTTGCAGCAAGTTCAGCAGGAGCGATGTCTCCTACTGGTATTCTGATCTCATAAATGGTCACCTTTTTTGATTCATCACGGACAATTGCAAATTCTGAATTTTCACCTTTGGAAGCGGGATTTGTTGCCCATCGCCAAACACTTAGCTTTCCACCAGCTAATGCGTATCCATATTCATAACAGACCCCAGAATGAGTAGTTTTTTTACCCGTTGGGTCTATGCAAATTTGGATACCATCACCTGCATATATTGTATCACCCGCTTTTGTATTCTGATGGACATCATCTACAACGTTAAAAGCGACATAAAGATTGTCTTTATCCCATATTGCCCACCAAGTAGCGCTCAGATCCTTTTCACCACTATATTGTTCTCCAAATGCTTCCCAAAATTCTTTCCCCAGAAACTTCCCATCAACATATTTCCAATCATCTAAATTTCCATCAATTTTTGGCTTAAAACCGCCTACGTTCAATGCATAATAAGTGCATATATCCTTAGTAGCTTTTTGGGAGCAATCTTCTTGTGCAAGACAAACATCCGTTATAATAAAGCAAGATATTATTGCAATAATACAAATGCTTTTTCTGATCATTTCGTTACCTCCCTAAAAGAATAAGGGCGAAGCATATTTATAGTAAATGTTTCGCCCCTAATCTAATGATGAATAATATTAAAAGGGAATCAAAAACTAATTTTTAATGCTTCCCCATAAAGTTGCTATCTTGCCACGAGGGCTGACAGCGCCGATCACATCGGCAACGAAGGTCAGATTATTTGTTCTATCGGCTTTTTTGCCATAGACGATAGCATGTGAACCCCAGCCTACCCATCCGCCTTGTCCACCAGAAGTATCATTTTCGTTTACGATGACTGAAAATCCGATAACTTTACCAGCGGCAAGCTGAGCTGGAGCTATATCTCCAACAGGAATTGCTACTTCATAAATCGTAGTCCCAGCGGAATCATCTCTGACTATAGCATATTTTGAAGTTTCACCCTTTGATGCGGGATTTACCGACCAACGCCAAACAGAGGGCTTTGTCGTTAAAGAATAGCCATATTCATAGACATAATTGCCATAATCCTTCTTTGCATTTGTCGGATCAATTGTGAATTGAACTCCGTCACCGTTCCAGATGCTATCGCCAGAGCCTTTGTTTTCATGTTTATCATCTTTGACGAGAGCTGAGAAATAAAACGTGCCGTCATCCCAAGCAGCACGCCAAGTGGCACTCAGATCAGCATCGCTTTCCCAAGTCTCAACTCCCAAAGTTTCCCAAGTATTGTAAACATCTTTGCCGTCTAATTGTCCTGTTACAGTCTTAGAACCTGTCAAAAAGACACCAGGGACATTGGACCATTCAGTCAATTTTCCGTCTATTACTGGAGGGGAAAAAAATTTTGGTGCATTGTAGTTATCAATTGCCAAAGATACGCCAGCATAAATTGTAATAAGAGTAACAGCTAATAAAGCTAAGAATGTGTAATGTCTCATTTTTATCCTCCTTTGGATAAGAATTACTAGGTTACCTTAAACTTGCTGAACACAAAAAACCAGCCCCTACATATCACCCCCTGTCTATTTTGTTTTTCTGAAAGTCAAATATCCCTAAATTCTATTATGCCTTATCCAATGTCGTTTGTCAAGAAAAATTTAGGTTTTGGGTGTATTAACTTGTGTTAAATGTCCTTGACGATAAAATCAAACAATTCTTTAGTATACCTCAACTTTGCATCGCGAACCTGTAATGGAAGGACTTTTCCTGTTGTCGGTATCCTATTTTCTCCCGGGATTTCTAAGTTAAAAGCATTATTATAACCTATATCCATCATTCCTTTGATAACCTTAGCCCAGTCAATATTTCCACCAAAAAAAGTCTTATGCTGATCACTGGAACCATCATTATCGGAAATATGCGTTGCCATTAATCTTTTTCCACATTCGCTTATTGCATTATACATGTCCAATCCTGTCACATTTGCATGACTGGTGTCAAAACATATACCTAATGCGTCTGAATCAATGCTATCAATGAGTTCGTTTATATCATATATGAACGCACCAAATCTTTTTGGGTCTCTGTTTTCCTTTTCTTGCATATTCTCAATGCAAATTTTAACATTAAGGTCTTTCGCGATATTAGAAAGATAGCTAAAAGCAGAGAAATTGAGATCAAATATTATTTTTTCTTCTTCATCAGTTTTAGCACCTTTACTTCCTCCCGGGTGAATTACAAGAAACGGTATATTAAGCTCGTGAGAATACTGTAACCATTTGACAGCAGTTTCTATATCTTTATTACGCTTCTGCAAGTTTTGATCAGCGACGTCAATGCTTAATGGTGAATGTATCTGCCACAATGTTATACCATAATCTTCACATATACTTTTTAGGTATAAAAGTTGCTCTTTCCAATCATCTCCTTGTGTTGCCATGTCTCCATGTTCGGCGGATAACTCTAAGTCTTTCCAGCCAAGCTCTGCAAGACGAACGATTGCATCTCTCGGTGTTAAATCTATATAAAAGCTGGTCCACATACTCAATCGCATTTCGCTTCTCCTATATTGTATAATTGCAATTACAAAACCATTTCCCTTTTTCTCGTAGTATTGCATGACCGCATTTTAGGCATCTTAGGGCGATATTTGCGTTGCTACTTTGCCATTCGTCTGGTTCTAATGCGTTTTCAATAACTGCTGTGACTTCTCGCACCATTTGTTTGAAACTTGCACCTGTCCAAGGAGGCGATTCTATTGTTATAACATCGTCAAATCCTATATCTCGCAAAGATTCTGCAAACAAACGCCAATCTGTCACACCATAAGGCGGTTGAAGGTGCATATCATAAGTTCCATCGTTATCATGGACATGGATATTTATTATAGAGTTGCTTACAGTATGTATGAAATCTCCTAAATTATTCATTATATTTGCATGACCAGAGTCAAAACATACTCCTAATGATAAAGAATCAATTTTTTCTAAGATTTCAACTATGTGATCAATTTCACAACCGGGACAGCCCGGCGGCATGTTTTCAACGGCTAATTTTACGCCTGTTTCTTCTGATGCCCCAATCAGTTGGGATATACTGTCTATGGCGATCTTGTTCATAGGTTCAATATCCTCTTTTGATTTAGCATTTTCTCCGGGATGGACGATTATCATCTCCACATCAGCGATCGCAGTTTTATATAGCAAATTTTCATGGATTTGTATTGCTGTC
>DTPJ01000780.1 GCA_011334435.1 Candidatus Poribacteria bacterium
GGGCTATATTTTTGTCTGTTAGTTTGGGTAAAAGGAGCTATGGAAGAAAGTAAATAATGTTATACCTCGCCGTCAATCACAATTAATGTGTTGTGAGCAATCCGATCGTTGACTTTCTATTTGCCCTACTTTTCTGGACAATGATTGAATGGTTTTAGGTTCTTAGTGATTAGTTGATAAAGAACTTAAAACTAATGGTCAAGAGTTACTGATCATTTTGTCTATATATTCATTTAGATTTTATGTTTAAGAAGTATTTTTATGTCTGGGAGGTATTGAATGCCTACAATTAGTCAATTAGTCAGAAAGAAGAGAAGACCAAATCCGAAGCGAAGCAAATCTCCGGCACTTGTGGGATGTCCTCAAAGAAGGGGCGTGGTTCTTCAGGTGAAAGCAGTAGCTCCCAAGAAACCAAACTCAGCGTTAAGGAAAGTCGCAAGAGTTAGGTTGACACATGGAAGAGAAGTGACCTGTTACATCCCCGGTATAGATCATAATCTACAAGATCACTCAATAGTGTTAGTTCGTGGTGGTAGAGTTAAGGATCTATCAAACGTCAGGTATCACATAGTTAGAGGTGCTCTTGACTGCGCTGGCGTTGAAAATAGAAAACAGGGCAGATCAAAATATGGAGCAAAGAAACCTAAGAGTTAATATAAAGTAATCAGTAATGAATGATCTGTGATCAGTAGATAATTATGGATAATCTTTGATAGTTGATAATATTTAATAGTTACTGATCACTGATGACTGATCACTTCTTTGGAGGTTTTATTTAATGCCAAGGCGTAGAGAAGTAGTCAAAAGAGACGTTTTGCCTGACCCAAAATATAACAGTAAATTGGTGGCAAAATTCATAAATTGCCTTATGTTAAAAGGCAAAAAAAGCATAGCGGAGTCTATCTTTTATGAATGTTTAGATATAATAAAAGGGAAGACAAATCAAGACCCAATGGAGGTATTTCAGCAGGCGATGAATAATGTTAAACCGACATTGGAGGTCAAATCCAGAAGAGTTGGTGGTGCTACGTATCAAGTGCCTGTTGAAGTTAGAGCAGACCGAAAGACGACTCTTGCAATACGTTGGATAATAAGCTATGCACGAGAAAGAGGCGAAAAGACCATGAAAGAGCGTCTCGCAGCAGAAATTATGGACGCAGCTAATAACGAAGGCGCCTCAATCAAGAAAAAGTTAGATACTTTTAGAATGGCAGAAGCCAATAGAGCATTTGCACATTACAGATGGTAATGTATTATAGGTAATGTATTATAGGTGGTAATAATAGTTATTAGGAACTGATGAACGATGATCGTTGAAACTAAAAGCAGAAACAGAATAGAAAATTTGAGTTCCGACCTTGTCCTGACGAGAACTCGCAATATCGGTATAATGGCTCATATAGATGCAGGGAAGACCACTGTTACCGAGAGGATATTATACTATACTGGGCGTGTTCGTAGGATGGGCGAGGTTCATGATGGCGCTGCAACTATGGATTGGATGGAACTTGAACAAGAGCGTGGCATAACTATTACTTCCGCAGCGACCACTTGTAAATGGAAAGGTCATCGTATCAATATAATAGATACACCCGGTCACGTTGATTTCACAGTTGAAGTTGAGCGAAGTCTGCGAGTTTTGGACGGTGCTATTGCTGTTTTCTGTGCTGTTGGAGGTGTCCAACCGCAATCTGAGACAGTATGGAGACAAGCTGATAAATATGGCGTCCCAAGGATAGCTTTTGTGAATAAAATGGACCGTCCAGGTGCTGACTTCTTTAGAACGATAGAGATGATGCGTGATAGACTTGGGGCAAATGCTGTGCCAATACAATTGCCTATTGGCGAGGAACGAGATTTCAAAGGTGTCATCGATCTTATCAATATGAAAGGCTTGATTTGGAATGAAGATAGCCTTGGCGAAGATTATGAAGAGATAGAAATACCAGACGAAATGCTGGATATAGCTGAGGAGTATAGAGAAAGACTTTTAGAAGCTATAGTGGAGTTTGATGATGATGCGATGATCAAATACCTTGATGAAGGTCTCACTTATGATGACATAATTGAAGGTATAAGAAACGCAACATTAAATTCAAACATAGTGCCTGTCCTCTGTGGAGCCGCTTTGAGAAATAAAGGGATACAAAAACTACTTGATGCGGTCACAGAATTCATGCCATCCCCACTTGATATCCCACCTGTTGAAGGTGTCAACCCTAATACGGGAAAGACAGAATTAAGGTTTGCTAATGATGAAGAACCTCTGTCTGCCCTTGTTTTTAAGATAGTTTTTGACCCACATATGGGTAAACTTGCTTATGTAAGAGTTTACTCTGGAAGATTATCCGCAAAAGATATAACATATAACGCTACAAGAAAAAGCAAAGATCGTATAGAGCATGTCCTTAAAATGCACGCTAACAAACGTGAAGAAGTTGATTCAGTAGGTGCTGGTGATATTGCTGGAGTTATCGGATTAAAAAATGTTGGGACTGGTGACACTATTTGTTCAATACAAAGACCGATACTATTAGAGTCAATATCCTTCCCAGAACCAGTTATATTTATGGCAGTTGAGCCAAAAACTTCCGCCGATCAAGAAAAAATGATCACAGCATTGTCAAGGTTAGCTGACGAAGATCCGACATTCAAGTTTGGGACTGATCGTGATTCTGGTCAAACGATAATTTCAGGTATGGGAGAAGTTCATCTTGAAGTTATGGTTGATCGGATGTCAAGAGAGTTTGATGTAAGTGTAAATGTTGGCAAGCCACAGGTTGCATACCGAGAAAGCATAACTAAGACAGTTATCTCAGAAAACAGATTCGTCAAACAAACAGGCGGAAAGGGTCAATATGCACATGTCGTTCTTAGACTCTATCCACTGGAAAAAGGAAAAGGATTTGAGTTTGTTGACGAAACTAAGGGCGGAGTGATACCAGCACAATTTATTCCCGCAGTTGAGAAAGGCGTTAAGGAAGCCATTTCAATAGGTGTTTTAGCTGGTTATCCTATTGTTGATGTAGGCGTTGCTTTATGCGATGGTTCTGCACATGAAGTTGATTCTTCTGATTTAGCTTTTTCTATATCTGCGTCTATGGCTTTCAGAGATGGAATTAAGAAGGCTGGTCCTGTCCTTATGGAGCCGATCATGGATGTAGAGGTTACAGTTCCAGAGATGTATTTAGGCGAAGTGATCGGCGATTTAAATTCCCGAAGGGCAAGGATTGACCGTATAGAATCAAGAGCAAGTGCGCAAGTTGTCACAGCTTACGTCCCGCTTGCTGAGATGTTCGGCTATGTAAGTTCTCTCCGATCACTTACACAAGGGCGGGCTACGTATGTTATGGAGTTCTCACATTACGATGTTGTTCCCGAGAAAGTTTCAAGTTCTATAATATCAGGTATTGAGGGAACAGTATAACAATTTATGAATTGATAGACTGGATATAAGATTCAGGGTATAGGATCAAACAATATCCTAAATTTTGTATTTTAAATCCTATTTGTGAATTTTTGTAGAGGTGTCTGATGAATAGTCAAAGAATAAGGGTCACATTAAAAGCCTATGATCATCGTTTGCTTGATGTGTTCACCAAGGAGATAGTGGAGACTGCCAAAAAAACAGGTGCAGAGGTATCGGGACCTGTTCCATTGCCGACAAAAAAGACCATATATACAGTGTTGAGGTCGCCGAATATTGATAAGAAATCCCGAGAGCAGTTTGAGATGCGGACACACAAAAGGCTTATAGATATCATAGACCCAACACCTAAGACGGTTGATTCATTTATGAAAATAGATGTGCCTCCTGGTGTGGATATAGAATTGGAGTAATAAATATCCAAGCCTGACGTTTCAAAATATCAAGACGTGGTTATGGATATTGAATTGGAAGTAGAGACGGAAAAAATGAGAACAGAAAGACTTGGAATACTTGGAAAAAAAGTAGGAATGACTCGTTTCTTTACAGAAACGGGAGAAGTATTGCCTGTTACTGTTATAGAGGCGGGACCTTGTCCCATAGTGCAGGTAAAAACAAAAGAGAATGATGGATATGAGGCTATTCAGATCGGATTTGGACAGAAACGAGATAAACTCGTTAAAAAACCCGAACGAGGACATTTTAAGAAAGGCAACGTTCAACCAGTTAAAGTTTTACGTGAAATCCGAACTGAGGGCATAGACATATCAAAAATTGAACAGCCAATAACTGTTAAAATCTTTGCCCCAGGTGAACTTGTAGATGTAACAGGTATTTCAAAAGGTAAAGGTTTTGCTGGTGTTGTGAAACGATGGCATTTTAGAGGTGGCGATGCAACACATGGTGCAGAGACTCACAGAGCCCCTGGTTCCATCGGTGCTAGTTCTTTTCCATCAAGAGTTGTCAAAGGACTCAGAATGGCTGGCAGAATGGGCGGTGACAGGGTTACTGTTCAAAACTTAACAGTAGTTAAAGTTGACCCAAATAGAAATCTTTTGTTAATCAAAGGCTCTGTTCCCGGACCAAATAACGGTATAATAATGATCAGAAAAGCAGTTAAACAATGATACTAAGAATGATACTAAGATTGAAAGGTTTAAGGCGATCCATTTAACCTTAGAATCTTAGGATTTTTAGGTATATCTTCATTGAGGAAAATACAGATATGACATCCTTGAATGTTTATGATCAGAGCGGACAAAATGTAGGTCAGATTGAAGTTGATTCTGAAATTTTTGAGACAGCTATAAATCAAGACGTGCTACATCAAGTAGTCATTATGCAGTTAGCAAACAAAAGAGTTGGAACTGCCTCTACAAAACGTAGAGATGAGGTTAGCGGAAGCGGAAAAAAGCTGTATAGACAAAAAGGCACTGGTATGGCTCGGGCTGGTAGCAGACGTTCTCCTCTCAGAATTGGTGGCGGTAGTGTGTTTGGACCTAAACCAAGAGATTATGGATATAAAGTGCCAAAAAAAGTTAGATGGCAAGCGATTAAATATGCATTAGCAGATAAGTTCCAAAACGACAAGATAACGATCGTTGACTCTTTTAGTTTTGATCGCCCTAATACAAAGCAAATGGTTAATATAATAAAAAATCTTAATATCTCAGATGAAGAGAAAACTTTGATCGTGCTTGACGAACCAAATGATAACGTCTTTTATTCTGCTAGGAACATTCCTCGTCTAAACGTTTGTATATGGAATTTTTTAAATACTTATGACATTCTTTGGCACGACAGATTAGTTTTTACTCAGAACGCATTAAGAAATGTGGAATCACACTTTATAAATAGATAAAATGGAGGATAGCTCCTGTGAAAGACCCATATAAAATTATAATTCAACCTTTGCTTACAGAAAGAAGCACCGCATTGCGCGAGGATCAAGGCAAATATTCGTTTTGGGTTGCCAAAAACGCAAATAAAGTTGAGATAAGGCAGGCAATAGAAGCAATATTTCCTGGGGTGAGGGTTCTTTCTGTCAATACTATGACTATACACGGAAGTCAGATGCGTGTAAGAGGCAATAGAAAAAGCAAAAAACCTGACTGGAAAAAAGCTATTGTAATGCTTAGACCTGATGATAGAATTGATATATATGAAGGAATATAGATAGCTATTAGTAAATAGTAGTTAGCTTTTAGTAGATATTAGCTAATAACTAGAAACTATTTGATTATGGAGAGGATTTCATGGCTAATAAAACATATTCTCCTATAACACCCGGAAGGCGATTCATGACAACCGCCGACTTTTCGGAATTGACGAAAACCGAACCAGAAGAATCGCTTCTTGTGGCAAAAAAAAGCAGTGGTGGACGTAACAATCTTGGGAGATTAACGGCAAGACATAGAGGCGGAGGACACAAAAGACAATATCGTATAATTGACTTTAAGCGTGACAAGCACGGTATCCCTGCAACGGTTAAAACAATTGAATACGATCCAAACAGAACCGTAAGGATAGCTTTATTACAATATGCTGATGGCGAGAAACGTTATATAATTGCCCCTTTGGGTTTGACAGTGGGAGAAGTGCTTATGTCAGGTCAGGAAGTTGAGGTAAAAACAGGAAACGCTCTTCCATTGGAAAATATCCCGACAGGTATTCCGATCCATAATATAGAATTGACCCCAGGAAAAGGTGGGCAAATAGTGAGAAGTGCTGGCTGTTCCGCAGTTATAATAGCTAAAGAAGGTGGTTTTGCCAGAGTTAAGATGCCGTCGGGAGAGGTGAGGCTTATTTCGGTCAAATGTTTTGCTACTATTGGACAATTGGGTAATGTTGAACATGATACAATATCAATAGGCAAAGCAGGACGTTCGCGATGGTTAGG
Organism: Candidatus Poribacteria bacterium; assembly: GCA_011334435.1. Classification (GTDB taxonomy): domain Bacteria; phylum Poribacteria; class DTPJ01; order DTPJ01; family DTPJ01; genus DTPJ01. Next base: position 6,327 of record DTPJ01000780.1, read on the forward strand.
ACGAAGACCAAAAGTCAGAGGCGTTGCGATGAACCCAATTGATCACCCACTCGGCGGAGGAGAAGGAAAAAGCTCAGGTGGACGTCATCCGGTTAGCCCTTGGGGCATGCCGACAAAAGGATATAAAACAAGAAAGAAGAAGAAACTATCTAATAAATATATCGTTGTTAGACGAAATAGCAAAAAAGTTTAGTGATCAGTGATCTCATTGATGAGTGATCAATGACGGAAAGAAGGAGAATTTAATGGCGAGGTCGCTAAAAAAAGGTCCATATATTGACCCAAAATTATTGGCAAAGATAAACGCCATGAATAAAGCAGGAGAAAAAAAGGTTGTCCGAACGTGGTCACGTAGATCAACAATAACCCCTGAATTGGTCGGACATACTCTTGCTATACATAATGGGAAAAAATTTCTGCTTGTTTATATCTCGGAAAATATGGTGGGGCATAAACTCGGTGAATTTGCACCGACGAGAACCTTCCGTTCTCATGGCGGAAAAGCAGGCAAAAAGTAATTAGCTATTAGTAGTTAGACGTTGGAAATTATTTGTTACTTTTTAACTGCTAACTACTATATACTATTTTATACTATTTTATACTATTTTTATAAGGAGGCTCAAAGTATGGAGGCAAGAGCAACTGCCCGATATGTTCCTCTGGCTGCAAGGAAGGCGAACATAGTTGCTGAATTGATCAGAAATAAGAGAGTAGAACGGGCATTGGAAATTCTACAATTTACAAATAAAGCCGGAGCTACATTCTTAGAGAAATTGCTGAGATCAGCTCTTGCAAATGCCAACCAAAATCCAGATATTGATGTTGATAACTTGTATATAAAGAACATATTTGTTGGCAACGGACCGATCCGTTATTGGGCTCATTATAGAGGGCGTTTGCACGTAAATAGGATAAGAAGAAGACGATGCCACATTACTATTGTGCTTGATGACGGGGCGGAATGAGGAGGTAATACTTGGGACAGAAAACTCATCCAAAAGGGCTAAGATTAGGAATAGTCACTGATTGGGATTCAAAATGGTTTGCAGAGAAGGAATACTCTCGGTTTCTGCACGAAGACCTTAAGATTCAAGGTTTCGTTAAAGATAGAATCAAACACGCAGGCATTTCTAAGGTTGAGATTGAAAGGTATCCAGATAGAAGAAAGGTAAAAATTTTTACAGCAAGACCCGGCATCGTTATCGGTAAAAGAGGCGGAGAAGTAGATAAACTTAGATTGGATCTGGAAAAGTTCATAGGACACGAGGTCAGATTAGATATTGAAGAGGTTAAAAGACCAGAGATTGACGCTCAGTTGGTTTCGGAAGGTATAGCACTTCAATTAGAGAAGAGGGTGCATCTAAAAAAGGCTATGAAGAAGGCGGTAGAATTGGCGATGCGTTCTGGGGCTGAAGGCATCAAAATTAAATGTAGTGGGCGAATCGGTGGGGCTGAAATGGCTCGCTCTGAACAAGAAAAGCAAGGTAGAATACCACTTCATACTCTAAGGGCAGATATAGACTACGGATTTTCAGAAGCACATACAGTTGCTGGTAAAATCGGTGTAAAGGTTTGGATATTTAAGGGTGAAAAACTTTCATCACCGGATGTTGGAGCAAAAATTGCACAATCTGCTCGTTCTGATCAGAGACCAACATTTGAATCACGCGAACGTCAATCTGAGTCTAGTAGGGGTGGAGAAAGCAGAGATAGAGAAACGCGTGAACGAGGTCAACGTAGTGGCAGAGGTTCTAATA
>DTPJ01000038.1 GCA_011334435.1 Candidatus Poribacteria bacterium
AGGAAACTAACTTGACTATATTATCAATTAATGATAATATTTGAATATAAATTTATTTCAGTTTTTTGTGTGCAAAATTCATCAAGAGCGAATGGAGGTTGTCATGTTTTTCAATTTTCTGTTAAGTGTCTATTTTACTGCCTTTCCATCACCGCCGGGGAATTATATTAACCTTACAAAAGATAGTTTTGCTGGATCTGAGAGTTTTCGTCAGGGACAAAAGATAGTAGGAACTTACTTTTTTTATTGGTATAATATATATACGAAAGAACATTTTATCAATCATGACGGAAGTGATGCGTTGGTAGATCATCCGATCACTAATGATGATTATAGTTACTCATCACCGAATTGGTGGGCAAGAGAAATGCGAGACGTCAAATCCGCAGGAATAGATTTTATCGCACCCGTATATTGGGGCGTTCCGGGATACGATTCATGGAGTTTTCAAGGCATTACAAAGATGGTTGAAGGATACGATATACTTCTTGATGCAGGCGAATTGCCACCAAAAATCGGTTTATTTTATGATACCAGCACATTGCAACATAATCCTCCGGGGACTCACGTTGATCTTACAACTATGGAAGGCAAGCAATGGTTTTACAACACAATTCGTGACTATTTTTCATTAATACCTCCTCGGATGTGGGCAATGATAGATGGTCGCCCAATTATATTTCTTTATTCCGCAGTATTTGCTAAAAAGCAAGACCCAAAAGCTCTTGAATATGTTTATAAATCATTTGAAAATGATTTCGCCTGTCGTCCTTATATAGTAAAAGAAGTCTCTTGGCAAGGCTATGCTGATGCTACTTACGCATGGGGAGGTGCTTTGGGACCTCAATGGCATGATGTCCTTGCTTTAGGACCGGGTTATGACCATCATGCAGTCCCAGGAAGACAACCTTTGGTCAGGGATAGGGAAGATGGCAAATTCTATCAACGTGCATGGGAGTCTCTACTTGCTAAGCCTGTTAATGAACGTCCCGATATTGTGATGGTTGAAACTTGGAACGAATTACATGAAGGAACTGATATTGCTGAAACAAAGGAATATGGGAGAAAATATATAGAGATGACAGCTAAATACTCTGCCAAATTCAAAGAAGGAGCAAAACAGTAGGGAATATTGTCGTATAAAAGTCTTGTTGCATAAATGTAAGTAGTTTTCAAATTTTTTATTAGTAAAGTTTTCTTATTTTTTGCCGATATTTAAGAGGTGATATTTATGAACAAGATTTTTATTATGATGATATTATTTAGCTTTGTGTCTTCTGTATATGGGTTATCGCTTGATAGCATTAAACTTCCCCCAGGATTTGAGATCAACGTATATGCGGAAAATGTATTTAATGCCCGTTCTATGGCTTTAAGCCCTAATGGGACTCTATTTGTTGGAACTAGGAGTGCAGGAAACGTCTATGCTATAATAGATAAAGACAAGGATTTCAAGGCTGATGAAATAATCACTATCGCATCTGGTTTGCGTTCGCCGAATGGTGTTGCGTTCAAAGATGGATCGTTATATGTAGCTGAAATTAGCCGTATATTAAGATATGATAATGTTGAAGCGAACGTGAGAAATTTGCCTAATCCAGTTGTGATAAACGATAGTTTTCCGACGGATGAAGCACATGGTTGGAAATTTATACGTTTCGGTCCTGATGGTCTGCTTTATGTTCCAGTAGGAGCACCATGTAACATCTGCGAAAGAGAAGATAAGCGATATGCGTCCATAATGAGAATGAACTCCAATGGTGGCGGACTTGAAATTTTTGCACAAGGCATTCGTAATACTGTCGGGTTTGATTGGCATCCTGATACTAATGAATTATGGTTTACAGATAATGGACGCGATTGGTTAGGTGATGATGTTCCCCCTGATGAACTTAACCATGCGCCAAAGCCTAATATGCACTTTGGGTTTCCATATTTTCATGGTGGAGATATACCTGATCCTGAGTTTGGCAAAGGGCGAAATCCAGAAGATTATACTAAACCAGCTATGAATCTTGGTCCTCATGTAGCTGCTTTGGGTATGAGATTTTACACTGGGTCAATGTTTCCAAGTGAATATAAAAATCAGATTTTCATAGCGGAACATGGATCATGGAATCGTAGTGTGCCTATTGGTTATAGGGTTACATTAGTAAGACTTAATGGCAATAAAGCTGTATCTTATGAAGTTTTCGCTGATGGTTGGCTACAAGGAAGAACAGTATTAGGAAGACCAGTAGATATTCAAGTGATGCCTGATGGTTCTTTACTTGTATCTGATGATTTCGCAAATGCAATATACAGGATTAGATATACTGGTGTGAATCAAGGAATAGACCATAAAAACAAAAAGACTTCGTTATGGGGTTATATAAAACAGGGGCAATATATTAACTGATAATGGCTACTAAGGATTATTATAATATTTTAGGTGTTAATAAAGAGGCGTCTTTTGACGCTATAAAGAAGGCTTATCGGTCTCTTGCAAAGAAATATCATCCTGATAAAAACCCGAACGATAAATTTGCAGAAGAGCGATTCAAGGACATTCAAGAAGCGTATAGCATATTGAGCGACTCTAACAAGCGTGCAAATTATGATCGGATGGTTGAGGCAGAAAAGCAGGGATATTTCTTTGATGATATGGATAGCTTTTTCTCTGGATTTAACACACATAGGGAAAATGCACAAGTAAAATTTGACGACTTTGGTGGATTTGGCGACTTATTTTCTCGTATTTTTGATAAAACAGATCGTTCTCGTAGTAAAACAAGACCTAAACGAGGTGCTGACATAAACTATGAATTGGCAATCCCTTTTGAAAAAGCTATACTCGGATGGGAAACAGTTATCAGTATAACAAGGGATGAGGAATGTCCGACTTGTCAAGGATCAGGGGCTCGTCTTGGGACAAATGTCCAGAAATGTCCCGATTGTGGGGGAAGAGGCAAAATTAAATTTACACAAGGTAACTTTTCTGTCAATCAAACATGTCCAAAATGCTATGGGCGAGGGATAATAATACCTGTTCCTTGCACAACTTGTAATGGTGTTGGTCATTTTCAACAAGTGCGCCGAATACCAATAAATATACCGCCTGGGATTGAAAATGGTATGAGAATCCGTGTCCCTGGGCAGGGTGAATCTGGTGTCTCAGGAGGTCCTAATGGTGATTTATATATCATTGCCAAGGTTATGGAACATAAGTTCCTCAAACGTCAAGGTGATGATATTACTTGCGAGATAACAATTGATTTCATTCAGGCAATTATGGGTGTTACTGTGGTCGTATCTACTGTTGATGGCAAGGTTAGACTTAACGTCCCAGCGGGAACTCAACCGGGGACTATTCTAAGGTTGAAAGGAAAAGGTATTAAAAAGGCTAATGGGGATGGAAATGGTGATCAATTGATTAAAGTAAATGTTTCTTTGCCAAAAAACATAACGGAAAAACAAAAGGAATTGCTCAAAAAATTTCGGGAAGAATAATGTTAATCACAATATAGGAGTTGAATATGCCAAAATACAAAGTTCTTATTGTTGACGATGAGCCAGATATTGTTGAGACATTATCTTTTATGCTTCAAGCTAGGAATTTTGATGTTGTAACTGCTTCTGACGGATTTGAGGCGTTATCAAAAGTAAAAAGCGAACGCCCAGACCTTGTGCTTTTGGATATAATGATGCCCGGTATGGACGGCTATGATGTTTGTGTTAAACTTAAAACAGACAAAGAAACTAAAAATATACCTGTAGTAATGCTAACTGCGAGAGGTGAAAATGAAGCAGTAATAAGAGCACATAAAGCCGGGGCTAATGATTATATCGTTAAGCCTTTTAGCTTGCCGACATTGGTCAGTAAGCTGAATAAGCTTCTTTATAAACCATAAAAATACGAAATTATCATTAAGTCAGTGTAGTTATCTCTGCTAATGCCTGATGTAACTCCTTCATGGTTAATGGTTTACTGATAAGGCGATCTATATCTTTTGGCATTTCGCCGGAAGCCTTCATAATATTTCCTAAACCTGTTATCATAATTACTGGTGTCTCTGGTCTCATCTGTTTGATATGATAGGCTAATTTATCACCGCTTATATCAGATATTGCTCTATCGGTTATTACAAGGTCAAAAGTTCCCGATCTGAATTTCTCCAATGCTTCCTTTCCATTGCCAGCTAATTCAAATTTATGTCCCCCCGCTGTCAAATATAGACCTAATATCTTTTGTATAGGCTCTGAATCATCTACAACTAATACATTAAGAGGTCGTAAAGATTTTTCAGGTTTTGATTCCTCAAATTCTAATTTTTCAGGCTTTGATTCTTCCTCTTTTTTTGGAGTGACTGTCCCTATTGGAAGGCGGATAGTAAATTTTGTCCCTTTACCTAATTCACTTTGGACATCAATTTTGCCGTCATGCCTTTGAATAGTGCCATAAGCGATCGCTAATCCAAGTCCTGTTCCAGCATCTTTTTTAGTTGAATAGTATAGTTCAAAGCATCGTCTTTTTGTCTCCTCTGTCATTCCTATTCCTGTATCAGCTACCTCAATTATAACGTCTTTTCCACCATCAACTTTGGTTTTTAGCGATATAGTTCCGCCTGTGGTAAGGGCATCTATGGCATTAAAAACTAAATTAGTCAATACCTCTCGTAGTTCATTTTCTTTACCGTTAATTAATGGAATATCTTGAAGATCGGTTAATACGTCTATTTTAATTCCTTGCACTTGTGCCTGAACTTTCCACTTAGGTTGAGTTATCAAGACAACCTGTTTGATCAATTCATTGATATTTACTGGTGAAAAGACTTCATCCTCATCTCGTTGACGATAGAACATCTTCAATCGTTCAGTGAGTTTACGTCCATCTTCTGAGGAGTTCTTTATCATCTTTAAGTAAGACTTTACTGTTTCTATATCATTTAAGATGTTAGGATTATTTAACATATAATCGCTTAAGCCTAATGTTACTTCCAAAACGTCGTTAAAGCTGTGTGTGATCCCGCTTGCTAATTGTCCCATATCACGAAGTCGTTCTTGTTGTATAATTTTCTGTTGAGTTTCTTTTAACTCATTAAGAGCTTTTTTTAAGAGTTTATTTGCCTTTCTCAAATCTTTCTCTGCTTTTTTGCGTTGCTCTTCTGCTTCTTTTTGCTTTGTAATATCAATTAAACTTCCAATTAGACAATTTATCTTTCCATTTTCTTTTAAAGGTCTGCTAGAATTTCGGACATAATGTATTTTTTGATTTTTATCTATTATCCGAAATTCATAAGGCTGGAAGTTATTTGAATTGGTGTTCAATGCGTCATAAAATCTATCTAAAACATAAGAACGATCATTAGGATATACGAAATAGCTAAAATGCTGATCTATAATTTCTGACGGTTTATATTGTGTATATTGCTCTACGGTTGGACTAATGTAAGTAATATAACCTCGAGTATCCATCATATATATAACTTCATTGAGATTTTCTATTAATGTTTGATATCTTTCCTCTGATTTTTGGTATGCCTGTAAACTATCCCTATATTCTAATGCTTTATTTATCCTATGCACTAAATTTTCATATATATCAGGCGATTGTTTCTCTACGTAATCATAAGCTCCTGCCCTCATTGCAGAAACGACATTTGACGCCGTCCCATAAGCGGTCAGGATTATACACTGTATTAAGGGTGAAATTTGTTTTGCAGCTTTCAGGACATCAATTCCGCTTTCTTCTGATTCCATATACATATCTATGATAGCAACATCAATTTCTTCTGATTCCAAAATTTTTATGGCTTCTGATGATGAATTGGCGGTGACGATTTTGTAGCTGTTTGCGAGATAATCAGAAAGTTCCTCTAATATTCCAAGTTCATCATCAACAATTAATATTTTCCCCATAAGATTTTCACTCCTTAGTTTACAGGAAGCAGTATAAGAAATTTTGCCCCTTCTCCATATTTCCCTATTTCCTTGATAGCTCCTCCGTGCAATTGAACATCTGTTGACACAATTGCGAGTCCCTGACCTGTGCCAGATGCTCTGGTGCTAAAGAATGGATAGAAAATTCTCTCTTTATCATTGTCCGATACACCTTTGCCGGTATCGCTAACTTCAATAGCAATAAATTCTTCATCAGTCGCAAATGATAAAGCCCTTTTTTCATCTTTTGATGCTAAATCGGTTCTTATAACTATCTCACCATCTTTTTCAACGAAGTAAGTAGCATTTTGTATCAGTTCCTCAATCGCTCTTGATATTCTTTCTGCATCTAATTTTATACTGGGTAATCCATTAGTCAGTTGTAGTTTAAGGCGTATTTTATCACCGACTGTCATTTTCATATCGTCTATGACTTTTTCTAAAACGGAATTGACATCTTCTCGCGATAAATTCAGATCAGCAGGACGAATATAATCTTTTATAGACCTGATGATAGCGTCAGCTTCTTTCATTCGTTCATCAAGCCTTTTTGTCAATTCCGAGATTTTTTCGTCGCTCAAATTCCCTGTATTCTGTAACAATTTCATCTGTGCAATTGGTCCTTTAAGTGCAAAAAGTGCATTGCCAATTTTATGTGCAGCTCTGAATGAGATCTCCTTCCATGTTTCACTTTTGGCAAGCCTTGTGGTTAAATATATCATCTCTAAAACAATGCCTATGCTTGCTGCTAATGTCTCAGAGAATTTAGCATCATCGGCGAAGAAGTCCTCGTCATTCTCCTTATCAAGGAGAACCATCAAACCTAATAATTTGTCAGCGAATTTAATTGGACATGCCATACCTTTTTGAGCGACCAATCCGTCAACAAATCTTAAGTCATCTTTTATATTGTTATTGATTGTGGTTTTTCCAGTTTTTATGGCTTCTGTTAGAAATTCATTACTATGAAATTTTGATATGGAACTTAATTTTATATATTTGCTTTTTCCTATTGATTCATCTGATAAGGTAAATTCTCTTATATATTCATCTTCTAACAATATCAATAATTTAGAGGGTCTAATGTTTGTGTTCAACATGCTTTGGATGTTTATCAAAATCTCACTTTGGCTTATTTTTCCTCCTGCTTTTTTCACAAAATCATATAATAAAGTCAACTCATTTTGGTAAGCGACTGAGTTTTCTATTATCTGTGCTATTTCTTTGCTTGAATCTATAATTTCTCCAAAGATTGCGTAGATTAATCTCTCTATTTGAATAAGTTTAGATTTTGATAGTATCTTGACGTCTTCAAGTAAATCCTCAGATAGATTATATTGTTCACGCAAGAATAATGGAGAAAAGAATAAAACTCCGATCAAGACCTCAGAAAAAGTCTCTTGTGTGATATCCTGAACAATTAATGGATATGCAACAGTAACAAGACCTGCATGACATTCCTGAACATAGGGCATTTGATAATTTTTAACATAATCAACAATGGTACTATAATGGTCGGAACAAGCGAAATTATTCTCCCTTACTTTTTCGCAATATTGGTGACGCCAAGGCGATTGATATACCAAATTTCCATAAGTGTCAAAAAGGGAGATTGTAACCCCTAAGACGTTTGAAAAAGCGTCTATAATAGGTCGTGCTTTCCTAAATATAAGTGTTTCAGTAAAGCGTATTTTTTTCTCATTTACATTTACGTTCATCATTTTATATATTTACCGACAACCTTCAATAACTCATCTGGGTTAAATGGTTTAGTAAGATATTCGTTTGCACCAGCTTCAAGGCTTTCAGGTATTCCTTCGGATTCTGACATAACTGTCAGCATAATAACTGGAATATCTCTGGTTGATAGATTATTGCGTAACTCTTTGCATATATCTGCTCCTGCATACGGACTAAAAAGTCCAGCGGATTCTACATTTTTTGGCATCCTCATATCTAAAATAGCTAAATCTGGGTGTCTTTCAATAGCCATTTTTATAGCATCTTCAACATTCATAGCGGAGATCACTTCACAT
>DTPJ01000013.1 GCA_011334435.1 Candidatus Poribacteria bacterium
AACAATTTTTTAATAGGAGTGAATTTATATGACATCAAGAGAAAGAGTTTTAACGGCGTTAAGTAGGAAAGAACCAGATAAAGTTCCGTATTGTGAAATGCTTGTGGATCGCTCACTCGCACAAAAACTTATGGGCAAAAAAGGACCGGAAGACCAGGGCTTTAATCTTGAAGCGAATGTTTATAATGTCCAAGAATCAAAGGAGATCGCAGATTTTCTCAAATTGGACAATATAGCATATATACTTAGGGCGCCTGTATATGCCCATAAAGTGCCGGGAAAAGATGGACGATTGTTCTATGGAGAGGGGATGATCCTAAACGAATCCGATATACAAAAGATAAAACTGCCCGATCCCAATGACGACAACCTTTATACCGAAGCTAAAACTTTTGTTGATCAAAAAGGCGATTATTGCTGTTGGTTTGTCACTCGTGTTGGCATCTTTCCGACTATTTTGAGCTTAGGAATGGAAAATTTCAGTGTCTCTCTGTTTGAAAATCGGAGTTTTGTTGAAAAAGTGCTTGATATTTATTGTAATTGGTCAATAGCTGTCGCTGAACGAGTATGCAAACTCGGTTTTGATGTCTATGTCTCCACTGACGATATGGCTTTTAAGAGCGGAACATTCTTCTCTCCTAAGGTTTTCAGAGAATTAGTGCTTCCATATTATAAACGTATAGCAGAAAAAGTCACTATTCCGTGGGTTATCCATACAGACGGAAATATATCAGAATTTCTTGATGATCTTGTTGATCTCGGCATCAGTGGGCTACATCCTATTGAGAAAGGGGCAATGGACATCTATGAAGTGAAAAAAAGATATGGCGATCATATATGTTTATTAGGAAATGTTGACCTTAACATCCTTGGCGAAGGAACTCCTGAGCAAGTCAAAGCGGAAGTTCGGTCACTTATAAAGAATGTCGGACCTGGTGGAGGTTATATCGTTACCAGTGGAAATAGCCTTGCAGGTTATCTAAAACCAGAAAATGTGATGGCATTATCAGAAGCCGTGCAGGAATACGGGAAGTATCCGATTAATTTATGAACTTTTTCCAAACTATTTCGTCAAAATAGGTAGTGTTAATTCTCTGATGCTTAGCCAATTGATTTTATTTTTTTACACTTTCTCTCAAAATGGGAATTGGCTGAGGTGAAAAATATGCAAAAATGGTTCTTATTGCTGTTCATATTTATATTCATTTTAATCAATGGATATACTAATGCTGGTCAATGGAAGACGTTCACAGTCGCTGACGGTTTAGTTGGACCTGATATAACTGCGATATATCAAGATAATTTAGGAAATCTTTGGTTTGGCACAAGAAACGGTGGAGTAAGTCTTTTTGACGGGGAGAGTTTCCATTCCTTTACTAGACAAAGCGGGTTAATAAATGGACGTATTGCAAAGATATTAGAGGATAAGCAAGGCGGACTTTGGTTTATGATAATGCACAGAACCGATCCCCAACGTCCTCCGGGTTTTCGGGAAGAAGGTTTTATTTTCAAATATGATGGCAAATCTTTTCATCGGATAACAGAAAATGACGGCTTAATTGGCGGGATTTCAGACGCAATACTAAAAGATAAGAACGGTGCTATATGGCTTGTGAACAAATATGGATTAATGAGATATGACCGAAAGCGAATTTATCGTCTTGGTAGCGATAAGTTTAATAAGTTTGTGACAGAGCAAGGCGGAACTGATGCGAGAATTTATGCCATCTTTGAAAGCCAAAATGGCGATATATGGACAGCTGGCGGTCCTAGAATGGGTCCTCGTGATCCAAGAAGAACAGAACAACAAGGGCTTCCATTCATTATCTTGTATGACAGAGAACAATTCCACTTTTTCACTATGAATGACCTTAATCTTCCGCCATCTACAAACATTCGTGCAATTGCCGAAGATAACTTTGGAAATATATGGTTTGGTGGACGAAATGTCTTACTCAAATATGACCGCAATCGCTTTGAGCGAATTAGTTATAAAGGGGCAAAATCTCTTGGTATTGATGCCAAACTTGAACCCGGAGAGATTATCATCACTTGGAAAGAACCGTTAGAATCAAATGCCAGATCAAAATTTAGAGTAATGCCGAATATAAGATCTTTTAGACGTTCGCAAGATGAATGGGTAACAAAAGGCAAAGGCTTCCAATATAGGCATAAAATCGCAGAATTATCTATTGACTCTATATTTAGAGATAACAAAGGTCATCTCTGGTTCAATAACAGGGGATTTATTAGCCTTTGGAACGGCGAGAGCCTTCGTCATTTCCTTATACCGTCAAATTGGACGGAGATTAAAAATCAGATAGCTAATTATCAAGACGATCTGCCATTATTTTATCCGGGGCAAATTATCTCCAAAGATACAAATGGAAATCTATGGTTTAGCGGAACAGATGGAGCTTATAAGTTTGACGGAAAGACGTTTCAATCGTTCACAGTAGATGATGGTTTAGGAAGTGATACTGTATCAGTAGTTTTTGAGTCAATGGATGGGAAACTTTGGTTTGGGCATAACAACGGCGTAACATTATTTGATCCCGCGCCTCCTATCATTCAAAATTTCACTACAAGAGAGATTTTAGGTAGTAATAGCGTATATTATATCCAAGAAGATGATCAAGGTAATGTTTGGTTTAGTGTCAGAGGTGGCATTGCTAAATACGATGGCGAGAAAATGCAATATTTCACTGCAATAGATATGTATAATCAAATAGATAGAAACTTTGCTATGAATATTATAAAAGGCAAAAGCGGTTCGTTATGGTTCATCGGTTTTGATACAAATCAAATATTTCAATATAAAGATGGAAAGTTCCAGCATTATAAGACAGGCTTTAATATGGCAAGACCTATCGGCTGGTTTATGGGTGGTGGTCGTATTCTAAACGTTGATAAATCTGGACGTCTGTTATTTGCTGATGGAGAATCGTTGATAAGATGCGGAGAAAATGGGCTACAAGTTCTCACTGATGATGGATTTAAACCAGAAGATACAAGGGCAAATCCGTCAATTAGCCCGGGAGATTTTCGCCGAAGGATTACAGAAATTTACGTAGATAGTCAAGGAAATATCTGGTTTAGTGTAAGTGGTATCGGCTTGCGAAGGTTTGATGGAGTTCGCACTAAGACATTTTCCGCCTCTGATGGATTAGAAGATAACAATATTAGAAGAATATATGAGGACAAACAGAAAAATATCTGGATCGTAGGAGAAAAGACGATCTTCAAATATGATGGGAGAAAATTCCAAAAATTCCCGCTTGGCAATATCACAGATTCTCCTTTGGCGATCCATCAAGATTTATCTGGCAATATAATATTTGTCTATCCACAAATGGTCGCAAAATATGATAGAGAAAGAAATATCTTTTTATATCAGAATGAAACCCTTACTTCACCATTTAACAATATTATGGTTAGGTCATCTATTTTAGACAACATGGGCAACATTTGGTTTGCAACAAACGATGGGGCAGTCAAGTATGATGGAAAGCAGTTCATAATCTACACAACAGAAAATGGATTGCTTATCAATGATATAATGGACATTAAAGAGGATAGATGGGGAAATCTATGGTTCGCTACTTGGGGCGGAGGTGTGGCTTTTTATAATGGCGAAAGCTTTCAAACAATTACGACAAAAGATGGTCTTATTCACAATAACGTTAGAGCAATCTCTGATGATGAAAAAGGGAATTTGTGGTTTGCCACTGATGGCGGAATTACAAGATATGCACTTTCATCAAATATCCCACCAAAAGCAAAGCTAAAACGTATTATCGCAAAAGAGATATATACGGATTTCGGAAAAGAACTACGTTTTCCTGCAAAAGCTCGTAATTTGATGTTTGAGTATCAGGGATTTAGTGTCAGAAGGGGAAATATCTTATATACATGTAAATTAGAAGGGCATGATAATGAGTGGAGTCAACCTTCTCCAAATAGATCGGTAGAGTATAGAGGATTAAAACCCGGTAATTATACATTTATGGTAAAGGCTCTTTATCCAAATTCCCCTTATTCAAATCCGCCTGCTTTTGTCAAATTTAGCATAGCACCATATTTCTGGACTCAGCCTAAGGTTTATCTTCCGTCGGCAATAAGCATAGTAGTAATAACAGCCTTTATAATTCTGATTTCACGATTGATCGCTCAAAGAAGAAATTCAGCGGTTTTGCGCGATGAGTTGCGCAAAAAAGAGGAATATGAAACTCAGAGGGTCAGAAAAGAATTGTATGAAGCCCGAAGAATGCAGGATAGTCTATTGCCAAAATCTGCACCACGTATTGATCAATTTGAATTAGCAGGAATATCAATCCCCGCGAATGAGGTCGGCGGAGATTTTTATGACTATCTGACATTAGATAATGAATTGATCGGAATAGCCTTAGTAGATGTATCTGGCAAAGGTTTGCGAGGGGCTATGAATGCAGTAATGGCTTATGGTATGTTGCATGAAATCGCAAAAATTGAGGCAAAACCGAATAAAATCCTATCAAGACTGAATAACGGTTTGCTTCCATTGCTTCAAGAGTCCATGTTTACTGCACTGAACCTTGGCATATTAAATCCAAAGACAAAACAGCTTTATTATTCCAATGCAGGACAGACATATCCCATTATCAAGCGAAACGGCAATGTTAAAGGAATAGAGTTAGGCGGACTTCCGTTGGGCATCCTCGCTGATACAACTTATGATGAGGAAGTTATAGACCTTCATTCTGGCGACTATCTGATCTTCTACACTGACGGACTAACAGACGCAATGAACGAAGAAGGAGAAATATATGGCACTGACAGACTTAATGAGCTAATCCGTAATGCACCATCAGATCTCAGTGCCAATGAAATGATACAATATATATTGCATGACGTCCAAAAATTCGTTGGAGAATCAAAACAATATGATGATATAACTCTGATCGTCTTACGATGTATGAAGACGTAAGATTTTATTAATGCCCTGCAAGCCTTTCGTAGCCGAGATTTTTCAGGACTTCCTTCCATGCTTTAACTTGTGCGTCAAAATGTGCGTCTCTATATCTTGTGGAGTATTTTTGCTCAGGATCGCCTTTTCTGATAATATCTATATCCCTTAAAATGGCTTCTGCTGCGACAATAGCACCTTCGCGTCCAACCCTTGTCCATATATTAAATCTGATGACACCGTCATAAGCTAATGTCGCAAGTTGCGCGGGAGGAATACTTGATCCGCCGTGAAGCACTATCTTTGCCTCTCCTAATAGATCAGTTACCGCTTTTGCACGATTGCGATCATAATCCGCCCAGCCAAGTGCCTGTTGTTTTGAGCCAAGTTCAACGACTATAAGATCGGCGCCAGTCTTTTCTATAAAAGATTTCGCAGATTCGGCATAGGCTTTGTTGTCGCTTGTCAATGCGGTTGCCTCGTGATGTCCTTCAACTGCTGGTCTTTGAAGTGCTGCCTCTATAACTAAGTGCTTGCTATATTTTTCTACCATTTTTCTTGTTATTTCTATATTTTCCTCTAATGTCCTATTATCTAACGAACCGTCAACCATTACAGTAGAGAATTTGTCTTTATATTTGTCCCAGAGCCATTCTTCCTTTATCGGATCGCCATGATCGTGATGCGGTAGGACGACAACGTCATAATAAGTTGCACCTTTTGTCCCGCAGAGAATATCCATAGCGGAAAGGCAAAGTCTTAAACCTTCCTCTTTTGTGCCATGCTTTAATACTCTCTTCGCCTGTTGCATTTCCTCATATCCAAAAGTGATTGTAGGTGCAACAACTGGCTGTTTTATGCCATATTCATCTGCAAATTCCTTAACTGCGAACAATACAGCCTCTAAATTCATAACGCTGTCATATCCAAGAACAGGCATGACAACATGAGCTTCTCTCAATCTTTGTATAATTTCTAATGTTTGATTTCGGTCTGTAACAACTGGCATTAATAGTTCCTTTCATTAATAATCAAAAACTTGTGAAATGTGACACATTATACACGAAATCCGTTTGTCAGCTTGCTGACACAGGGATGTCCCTTGTAAGCTTGGATTTTAACATCTCAACTAATTCTTCCATCCTCGCTTTATTAGGCGACTCTAAACCTTTTAGTTTATATTCCATTTCCAGACGTTCATACTTGCCTTCTCCTAACCTATGGTATGGCAAAAGCCTTACTCTTTCAATACTATTAAGGTTATTAACAAGTTTAGCAACTTCGGAAAAGTTCTCCTCAGAATCATTTATATTTGGTATCGTCGGGATGCGAATTTCTATCGGAATTTCCACATTATTGATATGTTGAAGGTTATATAGTATTAATTCATTTGATACACCTGTATATTTTTTATGTTTTTCGGGGTCAGTATGCTTAATATCATAGAGGACAAGGTCAACATATTTCAAAATCTCCGTAAGAATCTCTGTTTTCACAAATCCTGATGTATCCAAAGCTGTGTGCATATTTGCTTTTTTACATTCAGCAAGGACAGCGATGCAAAATTCCGGTTGCATAGTCGGTTCACCACCAGATAAAGTTACTCCGCCATTTGAATTCTCATAAAAGGGCATATCTTTTTTGACTTCCTCAACTACTTCATCAACCGTTGCAATTCTGCCCTGCATAACTGTCGCCTCTGCATAGCAATATTCAACGCATGTCCCACAAAGAGTGCATTTATCCCTATAATATTTTCTCCCCTCAGGAGTTGCGACAACTGCACCATTTTTACATCTTTTAAAACATTCACCACAGCCGATACATTTGTTCTCAAAGAAAACGATCTGTCTTCTAATACTCAAAGATTCAGGATTATGACACCACATACACCTGAGCGGACAGCCCTTGAAAAAAACGGTTGTCCTTATCCCAGGTCCGTCATGCACCGCAAAACGTTTTATATCAAAAATTACTCCTGTTAGTTCACTCATTTACAAAACCTCTATTATTAAACAATTGCCATAAGGTTTATAACCGCTATCTATACTCATATTAGCGAATTTCTGCAAAGCAGAACCATCAATCCAACCGACAAAAACTTTGTTAATATTATCATGCAGTAAAGATGATTTTACCAAATTAAGAAACTTTGATTTCCTCTCATCTTCAACTGAATAATTGTCAAAAACATTCCCAGAAAATGACCGATCAAGCGAAAATCTATAATGACTATTGAAAGGAACTGTCCCTATTTTAGCATAACGATCGCCCCAAAATAAATAGCAATCTGTAATGTCATAATGTATGTTATTCATAATCTCTATCTGATCATTGCTTAACATGCTAATTGAGACATTTTCTTTAAGATCAATGTATAATTTCGCATAAAACAATGTATTTCGCAATGATTTTAAATTCCTAATAACCATTTGAGAAGTATCATCTTGTAAAAGCGTTAAATTGACTCCTGATCCGTCACTTTTAAGTGTTGGCTTTTCTATAAAAACTGCATTTACATCGTTGAAATCCAGTTTAATTTCAGACTTATTTGGAGAAAATGGACTAAAAAAGCTTCTTATCCTTACACGTTGGCTATCTTTATGGAGATAAACAATTGAGTAATCAGCTATTGTTGATGATTTTTCACCTGTTATATAGTTAAACCCAAATGCAAAAATGGCAAATATAATAACTATCAAGCTAATTATAGGCAATATTTTACTGCTATTTCTTTTAAGAAAAGCATGACCGATTAGTGAGATACAAAGCAGATACGAAAATAAAAATATGCCAATTATTTTGTATGACGAATAGCTAACTCGTCTGTTTTCAGATATAAATCGGGAGATATTTTCGTAATTCGGCTCTTTGAGTTTGTCTTTTAAGTTAAGAATTAAAGACCAAAGTTCATTATTTCCTTTCCATGAATTGAATATAGGATCAGAAAAATTATATCCGAGAAATACTATTTCTCCAATACC
>DTPJ01000148.1 GCA_011334435.1 Candidatus Poribacteria bacterium
AAAGCTGGTTCTGTTAGAGAGTATCTATCAACATTCGTATATGATACGCAGATACCGCAGATGACCTCAATTACGCCAGCAGATAGCACAATTTTGACTAATACAATATCTGAGATAGTAATTAAAGTCAGCGATGGAAGCGGTAGCGGAGTTGATTTTATATCAAGCAGGGCATCAATGAAACTGATGATCGGAGCTAAAACTATAACTAATGTATCCAGACAAGATAACGGCGTGGATACTATGACCTTTGGGTTCGCACCATTGGAAGATTTTGGCAGATACATCGTTGAAATAAATATTAAAGATAGGGCAGGAAATAGTTTCACATATCAGACAAAGTTTGACTATGTCAGAAAGCCAACAGAATCATTGCCCAGTGTGTCATCAACAGACCCAGCGGATAAATCGTTCAAGAATTTAATCTCAAAGATAACCGCAGTTTTAAAAGATAACAGCGGAAAAGGTATTGACTTTGACCTAACTACTATCAGGCTTGAAGACCCAAAAGGAAAAGTTGTTGATGGACGTCAAACTGACAATGGCACAAACACTGTTTATTGGGAATTAGCAAATCCACTTTTAGGCGATGGTTCGGTTGACGGCAATTATACGATAAAAGTTAAGGTAGTAGATAATACAGGTGCTACCTCTGATTATACAGCAACTTTCTTATATGACAGCCAAGCTCCCATTGTCATTAAAACTATTCCGTCAGCGAATTCCGCTTTGAGTTCTGACATAACGCAGATTTCAGTTCAATTGGACGACGGAAATGGCAGTGGAGTAGATTTGAAAGGCACGGATGTTAAACTTCAAGGTCCGAAAGGTCAAATACAGGCAAACAGAAGCGATGGTGCAAACAATACGATAACTCTCAGCTTCTCAAAGCTCACAGATACTGGATATTACACGATCCAAGTGACACCTAAGGATAGGGCAGGCAATACGGGCTATCTTATGACCGCGAAATTTTCTTATGTGATAAAAGCTCCTGCGGTTAAAAATGTTCAATTGACTAACCGAGAATATGTGCGTGACTTCAAAGAGATCGTCGCAGTGTTGGAAGATAGAAGCGGAGTTGGTCTTGATCTTTCGGAAAATGGATCATCTATCGTTGTCAAAGATTCAACTGGAAAAGTCTTACAGGGCGATCAGACTTCATCAGGCACGGATACTATAATATGGAAACCGCTAAATCCTTTCGCTATTGATGGAACTGATGATGGGACTTATACCGTCACTGTGACACCTGTTGACACATTAGGCACAGTTGGACAAGCAAGACAATATACCCTGATATATGATACTCAATCACCGCAAGTAGAATCCGCTTCACCAGTTGACATAAATGCGAGTGTAACTTATGTCGGACAACAGATCGTCTCTGTTACTGCAAAAATAAAGGATAAAGGTCCCGCAGGTTTGGAGATAAAAGATCAAAAGATTTATCTTGAAGATTCAGCTAAAAAGCAGGTTGCAGGCGTTCAAACGGACAATGGTTTAGATACAATTAGTTGGAGTCTCAATATCCCATTAGCAAAAGATGGTAGTGCAGACGGAGAATATACGCTTGTTGTCATAGCGAAAGATAAAGCAGGCAATCAGAAGGAATTCCGCTATCCTATAATATACGATACCATCAATCCAGAGGTTGTATCGGTTACTCCACCTGACGATAGCATACTTAACACAGTTTTGACAAGCGTCACCGCTGTTCTAAAAGACGCAGGAAAAATAGATTTTCTGGCATCCAAGATAGAATTACAAAACCCATCAGGGGCGAAAGTTTCTGGCGTATTGAGCAATAATGGCGTTGATAAAATGACGCTTACATTTGCCAATCCAGAGGAAAGCGGAACTTATACGGTTCTTATCACCGCAGTTGACAGAGCAGGAAATGGTGCGTCAAATGTATATAGGACTAGATTTGTATTTAAGACAGGCTTACCAGTAGTTGTTATGACCGATCCCGTGACGATGCCACCAGAAAACGCATACACTAATAAATCCATAAGTGCGGTAAGGGCTATAATCCGCGAGACTGATGGCGGAGGTATTGACTTTTCACCAACAGGATCGGAGATAAAACTCAAAGGACCTGATGGCAAAATTGTTACAGGAAGTCAAAGTAACGACGGACAGATCACGCTTATATATACACTTGGCAAACCACTTGCCACTGATGGTTCTGATGACGGACAATATACTATATTAGTAACCACTGCTAACAGTGCAAAGCGAAAAGATCAGGAAAAGGCATTTAACTTTATCTATGATACGCAACTTCCCCAAGTAGTGTCTGCATCGCAACCGTTGAGTTTGACTACGGAGTTGTCTTATGTATCAACGTCCTTGACATCAGTATCATTCAAGCTAAAAGATAAAGGGCTTGCTGGGATCGACCTTGATAAATCAACGATTAAGATAGTTGATCCGCTAAATAACCAGATACCTGGGACATTAAGCAATGATGATATTGACACCATAAGGTTTGATTTTCCAGCTGGACTTTCAACAGAAGGAAAATATACTCTTACAGTTACAGCAGTAGATAAAGCGGGTAATATATCTTACACGGTCATAAGATTTATCTACGCAATAAATATTCCAAAGGTTGTCTCAACAGTCCCAGTGACATCTCCATCAACAAAAGCTTATGTCCATACACAGATTAAAGAGATCAGGGCAGTTTTGTCGGAGACAGGATCAAGCGGAATTGATCTGTCGCCAACAGGATCAACGATAAAGTTGATAGGACCGAAAGGTGAAGTTCCAGGGGTTCAAGGCAACGATGCAAAATCAACTCTTATATATACACTCACAAAACCACTTGCTGTTGATGGCTCTGATGACGGCGTTTACACGATCTCTATAACTCCTGTCAACTCCGCGAAACTTAAAGGACAAAAACAAGACTTTACATTCACTTATGATACTGTTCAGCCAAAGGTATATACTGATGACATTACTTTGTGGTATGGTGGAAGTGCGGGAAGTTCGCTTGTTGAAATATCCGCGGTAATCAGAGATGATCAACCAAGCTCTGGCTTTGATTGGACTGCGATAGACAATACGTGGATGTCATTAAGGGATTCTGGTGGTAAAGAGATCAAGGGAAAGGTTACTTATGATCAGGCACAATCAACGTTGATATTTATATTAGATTCTCCGCTTGCAAGTAATGGTAGAGATGATGGGTATTATACAATCACAATTACTCCACAAGACAGGGCAGGCAACACCGCTGATGTCAGGTATGAGTTCTTCTATGATACAAAACCGCCAAAGCTAAGCAGGGCAGACGTAACAATCAACGATAATCCATTGATATTAGATTCGTCATCGGAAGACTATCCTACCGCAGTTAGCAGTAAAACGGGGGTTACTATAAAAGCTAAAATGACTGATGACGGTATAGGCGTTGATCTGACAAATTCGTCTATAACTATCACCGATCCAAAGAACAATAAAGTTTCAGGAAGCCTTATGCAAGATGGAGTTGATACGATATGGTTTACGACAGGTTTATTGACTGAGGAAGGTAGATACAAAGTTGAGATCAATCCTGTTGACCTTAATCAAAACGGCAAAAATAAGTCATCAGAGACTATATCCACGGAATTTTTGTTTGAATTAACCAAGCCAGAGGCAAGCGTTACATCTCCTACGGTCGGTTCCGCAGGGACAGAATCAGAAAATAAGCCAATAAAGATAACTGGGACTGCACAGGATAAATCAAGTAATAATGTTCCTGCTTCGGGAGTTGCCAAAGTTGAGGTTGGCGGGATAGGTCCTGACGGAAAAGAACTTGAATGGATAGAAGCTATTGACGACGAAAAAGCGAGAGGTGCAAATCAACCGAAATATAGTAAATGGTATGTCAACTTTATGCCAGATCAAACTGGCAAATACAAAATTAAGCTGAGGGTCTGGGATAAAGCAGGAAACTATGGGATATATGAGACCAATTTGGAATTGAAATTTACGGTTTCGTTATCATTCCAAGATGCGGTTTACTGTTGGCCTAACCCTGTTACAAATGGCGTTGCCCATATCTCATTTAAGGTAACTTCCCCATCAAGCCAAAAGGTTATGGTGACGCTTTATGTATACGACGTCAGTGGCGATCTTGTATATGAGGAAACGACAGAGCAATCAACAAAAGAGCGAACATTTATCCCGTGGGAATGCAGGAATATGAATGGCGAAAAGGTCGCTACTGGGATATATGTATATAGGCTAAAAGCTGAATTGCCTAATGATGATAAAGTTGTATATAAAATCGGCAAACCGATAATAGTAAAAAACTGAAATAGTAATCAGTGATCAGTGGTCGGTTATGCTTTTTCACTGATTACTGATCACAGATCACTGTTTAAGGAGAGTATCCGAATGCAAAGAAAATCCTACTATTTTATGATTTTAATGGTTTTCGTTATAGTTAGCCTTGTTGTTAGCAACTGTTTTGCAGAAATTCCAGATAAGATCGGCACGCAAGATGCTGCTTTCCTCAAAATAGAACCAGCAACAAGACCTGTCGCTATGGGCGGAGCTTATACTGGATTAGCCAATGATGTCAATGCGATCTTTTGGAATCCTGCTGGGCTTACGCAAGTAGAAAAAAAAGAATTAACTACAATGTATAACCGATGGTTAGCGAATATCCGTTATGGATCATTTGCTTATGCTCAAAATGTAGGCAAAGGTGCTACTATCGGTGTTTGTGCTCAGGGATTGTGGACAGATATTGAGGAAAGGATTGAGGATACTCCAGAACCAGAAAGCAATAAGACAGTTTATGCTTATGCGGCGGGACTTTCAGGCAGTTATGCGTTAGTTCCAAACGCTTTTTCTCTCGGCGGGACTGTTAAGTTTCTCAATCAAGAGTTTGATGTTGACAACTCTAATGGCTTATGTGCTGATTTCGGCGGTTTAATTCATCTTCTCGGTTTAAGGTTAGGACTTTCTGTTCAGAATATCAAGTTACAGATGAGCAATGAAGCAGATTTGCCAACTTGTATAAGATTTGGCGGGTCTTATCAGATAGATAAATATTTAGTGTTAGCTGGTGAATATTCTAAATATGGCGTCTCAGAACCTTCCTATCATTTAGGTATTGAAAAGTGGTTTTATGGTATGTTCGCAATCAGGCTTGGTTATAATATAAGTTCTGGCGATAACCCAAATAAAGGCTTATCCGCAGGAATAGGTCTCAGAGGTTATGGGACAAAACCGCTTGAAAATATGGATTTTCAGCTTGACTATGCTTATGTTCCAGCACCTGACTGGGGAAGTTTGGGAGATACCCATAGAATTTCAATGTTAGTCAGATTTTAATTGTTAAAATCCCTCTTTTTATGTTAAAATTTAAATGACGTTAAGAAAACATAGGAAGAGGGATTTTTTTATCTACTGCAATGGTCGGTAAAATGAATGTTTTTGATAAAGAATACGATGTTATAGTGATCGGTGGAGGTCACGCAGGCTGTGAAGCATGTTTAGCGTCTGCTCGGATGGGACATAAAACGCTTCTGCTTACCATCAACTTGGATACTATCGCTCAAATGTCGTGCAATCCCGCAATAGGTGGATTAGCGAAAGGTCAACTTGTCAAGGAGATAGACGCTCTTGGCGGAGAGATGGCGAAAAATATTGATGAAACAGGCATCCAATTTCGTATCTTAAATATGAGAAAAGGTCCCGCTGTTCGTTCATCAAGGGCACAAGCCGATAAAAAAGATTATCAATTCAGGATGAAATATATTTTAGAAAGCCAAGAAAACCTTGATATTAAACAAGCGATGGTTGATAGATTGATCGTAGAGGATAGAAAAGTCAAAGGCGTAATTACAAGCACAGGAATGGCTTATCTTGGCAAGTCGGTAATTGTAACTACGGGGACATTTCTAAAAGGGTTGATACATATAGGCGATTTAAGCTATAAATCAGGCAGGGCTGGCGAACCATCAGCAGAAGGGTTATCTGGCAATCTTGTTGAGCTTGGCTTTGAGATCGGCAGGCTTAAAACTGGCACTCCACCGAGGATCAACGCGAGAAGCATTGATTATTCATCGCTTTCTGTCCAATTAGGCGATGAACCGCCAAAACCTTTTTCATTTTCAACAGAAAAAATAACGCAATCGCAATTGCCGTGCTATTTAACATATACAACAGAAGAAACACACAGGATTATACGTGAAAATTTGAGCAGATCGGCGATGTATAGTGGACGTATAGTTGGGATAGGTCCGAGATATTGTCCTTCCATTGAAGCCAAGGTTGTCCGCTTTCCTGACAAAGATCAACATCAGATATTCCTTGAACCAGAGGGACGCCGAACACAAGAGGTTTATGTCAATGGTCTTTCTATGAGCCTTCCAGAGGATATACAACTTCAAGTTTTGCATAGCGTCATTGGATTAGAAAAAGCGGAGATGATGCGTCCTGCTTATGCTATTGAATACGATTTTGCGCCCCCGTTACAGATAAAGCCGTCTTTGGAGACAAAATTGATAGAAAATCTTTTCTTTGCAGGTCAGATCAACGGCACTTCTGGCTATGAAGAGGCTGGCGCTCAGGGGATTATGGCAGGGATAAACGCTGTTTTGAAGATTCGCAATGAAGAACCTTTCATTCTTAGCAGATCGCAGGCATATATCGGCGTCTTAATTGATGATCTCGTCACAAAAGGGACAGATGAGCCATATCGTATGTTCACATCTCAGGCAGAGCATAGGCTTATTCTGCGCGAAGATAATGCTGATCTACGATTGATGGATTTTGGCAGAAAGTTCGGTCTTATCAATGATGAAATTTACAGCAAATTTGAGAAAAAAAGAAGGCAAATTGAGCAAGAGATAGAACGTTTGCAAAAAACAAGGATAATTCCAGATGCCAGTGTGCGTGATAAATTAAAGGAAATAGGCACCGCAGAAATATTAACTCCCTTTACTTTAATGGATCTTTTAAAACGTCCTGAGATATGTTATACTGATCTTGAAAAATTCGCGCCTGCCCCTGATGATTTAGTAGAGGGCGTCAAAGATCAGGTCACAATTCAGATCAAATATGAAGGATATATCCGTCGGGAATGGGCTCAGATAAAACAAACTCAGAATTTAGAGTCTTGGAAGATACCACAAGATTTAGATTATGAAAATATACATGGTCTATCTAATGAAGCAAGGGAGAAATTATCAAAAGTCCGTCCATTTTCTTTGGGACAAGCGTCAAGGATTTCTGGCGTTTCTCCTGCTGATGTGTCTGTGCTTATGATCATGCTTAGCCAAATGAGACAAAAGAAAGAAGAATCATCAAAAGAATTAGCCACAGAATAACGCGGAATTTTACAGAGAAAATATGAAAAAGAGATATTTTGAAAAAATAAATATTAACGCTTGCTTAAATGATATTACATTAACCCTTTTATCTCCGTTAAAGTGGGCATTTAACGCATTATTTTTGTCATTTAAAACATTATCTTTGTCATCTAAAACATTATCTCCGCCATTCCAAACATTATCTTTGTCATTTCAAACATTACTTTTGTCATTCAAAACACCACTTTTGTCATTCAAAACATTATTTTTGTCATTCCTGCGAAAGCAGGAATCCAAAGAAAAATCAATTGCTTTCAACAGATATTTTTTACCATTAATGTTATCGTTTTTTATCTTGATATTTATCACTCCATCATCAAATTCTGAAAGCTCAAAGAAAAGTGAAACAGGAAAAAATGTTGATAAACCCAAAGTCTCAAAGATAGTCGTAACAAAATCTAAATTTACATTAGAAGTCTATGATGATAAGAACGAAATAATCAAGACATACAAAGTCGCTATTCGGAAAAATCCCGGCGATAAGCAACGTAAAGGCGATATGAGAACGCCTATTGGTGAATTTAAGATCATTCA
>DTPJ01000778.1 GCA_011334435.1 Candidatus Poribacteria bacterium
CTGATCATCACAGGAAACCAAAAATATATCATGCCTCCCCAAGATGCACCAGACAGCACATATCCAGAAGCATGTAAGGGCCACCAAAGAAATCTTGTCCGCATTAAATAAAGAAATATAACGAAAGAAAATCCACCACTCATAGCTATCACTGCTGAAATATTTGTCCCATGTGGATATTGAAGATAGTTTTGAAGTGGATTAAAGCTTTCCCAGCCTGAGTATGCTATCCAACCGCGTAACTTGGAGGCAACACCATATTTATAAGCGATTTGGAGATATGACCAAAACGTAGCAAAAGCTCCTACTCCAAGTGCAATCGCTATCGCAAGTATCAATCTATTGTTTAATATTCCGCCCCGTTCCCCAATCTTTAACGACTCCAACTCTGCTGGCATTGTATGCGCCCTACTGCAACGGTTAAATCCATAAAGAAATGTTATGATAGTCAGATTGTTGCCCCTGAGTCTCATAGGACCAAATATATCAACCATGATCTTTCTTGGATTGATGTCTATTAATTCGTGATAAGGAGGACCAAGTTCTGCTCTAACCCTACCCAATGCAATGGCAAGAAGATAAAACAAAAGATAATAAGCTAATATCGCCCACATTGACATACCAGCAAGATAACAGAATGAAACTAATGCAATAAAACTAAGCAAAAATAACAAAACAGATGATCTATATTTCATCGGCTCGTATGATTCATCTTCTGTATAACGACCCAATAAATGCTTAATTAGATTAATAAAATATCTTCTTGATGCCCAAAGTGCTATCAGACAAACTCCAATCCATGCACCAGATGCCCGTTCATTTAAGTATAGGTTTTTCCAACCCATTAGACTACCAAGAACCCTTTCACCACGAGTAAGCCAAAAGAAAAACCAACATGAGAACGACAGATCAAGAGGCATAAAATATGTAAGCCCAACTATTGCAAAATTAAACGACATCCAAGTATAACCGATGGCATTCCAAGGCTTATCTGTGAAGAATTGATCAAGCCTATATCCATAAGGAAATTGCGGAATGACAGGGAAAAGATCGTGAAATCCGTTCATTATCCTTATAAAAGCAACTGCCGAAAAGCCTACCCACATCAATTTTGACCGAAAAAAACTCCTATCTGTTACCATAGTAAGCGGAAGTTGTGTTATCGGATAACTGAGCTTCTCATTCTCCGACCATTGCTTTCTGATGATTGAACTTATACACAACAGGGAAAAATAGATCACAAATATAAAGCAAGACCAAGTGATCATGGGGATTGACCACGCTTTTAGGTTGTCAATTGTATGTATTGTTGTCCCCCCGATATAATACCCTTCTAATATCTTTGTGTCAGAAACGGTAAACCACGACGGTATATATTGCCAAAATAACTGTTGCCATTCGTTTTCAGGAGTAGCATACCAAAACGGATGTGCCAAAGTTCCCATAAGGCTTGTCATCATAGTTGCACCAGATATAGTTGTAGCAACAGTTATCATAATGTATATGACCAATAGTTCTGATTGTGACAGGAAAGTTTTTTTCGCTATTTTGCCGATGATCAGATTAAAAAACATCAATATAGCGATAGTGAATATACAGTTTGAGAAGGGATTTACAAGCGTGAAAAGCGAATACCACAATTCACTCATAATAGCGACCCAATAGACGTTTATTATAACAAGAAACGTTCCAAATATGATCGCTTTATTGCTGATGGAATTAACTTGTGTTCTCATTTCGGATGGTGAAAAATTAATGAAGATTAATAATGGGTATATCTGAGGTTCAGACATGAGTTTAAACAATTTATTATCCAATTAAATCTATAAGATCCCTCTAAATCTTATAGGCGTTAAGCTAAGGACTTTTAACCCCGAAGGGGTGATATATTTATAGAAAACACATAAATAAAAAATCTTTAGCTCCGTCAGGAGCGACATATTTCCACATCATATTTCGCTCCGTTGGAGCTTCGTATTTTGGCGTTTATCGTTTCTATAAATATGGCGCCCCTTCAGGGCTAGAAACAACATTATCTCACGTTAAAAATAACGTTTTTCCCTTAACTTAACGCCTATAGGATAAAGGGGGATTTTAAGATTTTCTCTTCCTAATAAAAGTAAATTTGGTTAGCTAACAATACCTTTTTAACTCAAAATTGTCCAAACATTAATATTTACTTTATTACAAATATGCTTTAGCCACAGAAGGATACAGAAAACATTTAAAAATCTTAATTTTTCAGTGTTTCTCTGTGGAATTCCGTGGCTAAAATTCATTATGTTACATGGCTTACTTATAGACTTAATCTTGTCATTATGTATTTTTCATTACTTCAGCCCAAGAAAAACGAGTGCTTCTTCGTATCTTTCAGTTGGCACGGTTTTAAGCGTTCCGACAGCTTCTTGAAGCGTTACTGCGACAATATCAGTTCCTCTTAAACTGACCATGTGACCAAACTTGCCTTCATGCACAAGCTTGATAGCGTTCAAGCCAAGTCTTGCACCGAGAATTCTATCATAAGCAGTTGGCGCTCCGCCTCTTTGTAGATGACCAAGTGCCATTGATCTAGCCTCAAACTTGAATTCTGGATACGGTTTCTTCATATTTTCAGTGAGCCATTTTTCAAGCCTTTTTTCAATAGAAGCACCTACTCCGCCGAGTTTTTCGTGACCAAATGGATCGGTTTCCGATGGTTTGGTAGCGTCCACTTCTTTACAGCCCTCTGCAACTGCTATGATGGTATAGCTCTTTCCTGATTCGTAACGCTCTTTGACGATCTTGCAAATATCATCAAAATTGAATTTAACTTCGGGGATAAGGATTATATGCGCTCCGCCTGCCATACCAGCTTCAAGCGTTATCCATCCAGCATTTCTGCCCATTATCTCAACTATCATAACACGATGATGAGATTTTGTCGTTGTATGCAGTCTATCTAATGCTTCCATCGCAATATTGACAGATGTATTGAAGCCGAAGGTATAGTCAGTGCCATTTAGATCGTTATCTATGGTTTTTGGCACACCTACGATATTGGGGAATTCACCTTTGCCATCATTGTAAAGTCTATTAGCCTCGCCAAGCGTGTCTTCTCCACCGATAGCGATTAAAGCGTAAAGTCCCAATTTTTTTAGGCTTGCAACTGCCTCAGCTGATCTGTCCTTCTGTCCCTCTTTCTTTGGAAAGATCGGCGTTCTTGATGTGCCGATTATCGTTCCGCCTTCCCTATGAATATCTTCAACGTCTGCGAGTGTGAGCGGTTTGATATTGGAATTAAGCACTCCTGCCCATCCATCAATGAAACCATGGATCTCGTATCCTAACCTTATACCATTAATAACTATACCCCTGATAACAGCATTCAGTCCTGGGGCATCTCCTCCACCTGTTAGTATTCCAATCTTTTTTGCCATTTTAATTCCTCCTTATTTAATGAATGGTCTAATAACTATGTTTCTTTTTTGTCCTGTGGTTCATCTACCTCTTCTTTCCAATAGAGTATCCGACCACAACTGTTACATGTGCGTAAATCTTTTTTCTTCCTAACCTCATTTATCAGTTGAGGGGGAAGTGTAAGATGACATCCTCCGCAAGTCTGCCCTTCTATAATCGCAACTAAAAAACCGCCTTTTCTTTCTCTCCAATCATTGTATCTATTCATCAGTACTGGACTTATCTTGCTTATGTATGGATTCCGCTTTTGCGTGAACAAGGCGATCTGTTTGTTTATCTTTTTTACCTCTAAGATAATCTCCTCCTTTTTTTTCTGAAAGATTTCCTCTTGTGTTTGATAGTCCTTTTTTGCCAATTCTAACTCATCTTTTGTCCCATCAAGTTCAAGCATAAGCTTTATTATCTCTTCTTCCACCTCGGAGATGGTTTTTTCAACCTCGCTGATCTCAAGTTCAAGTGCTGCATATTCTTTGTTAGTCCTTACAGATGTCCTCTGAGCCTTATATTTATCCATTAGCGCCTGCTGAACAGCTAATTTTCTATCCCATTCTCGCCTTTTCTTGTTGATCTCTTCAATCTCTTGTGTTTTTATATCTAACTTCTGTTTATGTTTTAGAAGTTCATTTTCAAGTGCTTTGAGTTTTGCTGGTGCCAAATCTTTTCGTCTTTTAAGTTTGTCAATCTCACCATCAATCTTTTGAAGTTCCAACAGGCTATCTAATTGGTCATACATAAGGTTTTCTCCGAAGAGGTTTTATATCATATTTTTTATATCATATTTTTTGTTTTTTGTATTATATGCTCCTGCATAGCAGGGTCAAGTGTAACAAAATACGCACTATAACCTGCCACTCTAACTGATATATTGCTATATTTTTCAGGTTCTTTTTGGGCTAATCGGAGTATTTTTTCATCAACGATGTTACACTCCACATGCCCACCTCCTAAATCAAGATAAGTTTTTAATAACATTGCGAGTTTGTCAACGCCGTTTTCGCCAGAAATTGCGGAAGGGTGAATATCAAAAATTAGCGATGTGCCTGCTGCTGCAAGCGTCTGATCTATTTTGCTTATAGATTTTAGCATTGCTGTTATACCTCGTTTATCTCTTCCTTGTTGTGGAGCAAGGCTATTTGCCACTGGTTCTCTTGCTTTTCTCCCATCTGGCAATGCCCCTGTGTTAGCACCTCCACCTACCGCTGCGACAAATGAGAATAAATGTGCATGGTATTTTCCGCCTCGGGGATTTTGATATTTCTCCAACTCCTTGCAAAAATGACTGCAAACTTCAACGACTATTGAATCAACAAAATCGTCATCATTGCCATATTTCGGCACTTCATTTAACAGCATTTGACGCAACGCTTCTTTGCCTTCAAAATTGCTAAGAATAGCAGAAACTATTTCCATAAGACTGATCCGTTTCTCATCAAAAACTAACTTCTTAATCACTGCCAACGAATCGCCGACATTCGCCATTCCATAACCGCATACGCCAGTTGAATTATATCTTGCACCTCCTGCGGTTATGTCTATTCCTTTTTCTATACAATCATCGGTCAATGCTGAAAGTATCGGCATAGGAAACCGTTCTCTCTGCTCTAATTCCGCTCTGTGCATTCTCGGTATTGCTTTTCTTATATCGTAAGCAACCTGTGCTTTGTATGCTTCCCAAACGTCCTCATAAGAACGAAAAGTTGATGGATCACCAGTTTTTAACCCGTTTTGATGACCACTTAGCATACAAACACCATCGTTTAAGGCATATTCAAGACACTTTGCCAAATTAGTATAGTGATCGACAACTCTCGGATCACATTTACCGGGGATAGTAACCTCTATACAACCGATGATGGCATAATCCCTTGCAGATTCAATCGGAATGCCCTTTTTAACTAATGCAGGAATTATCACTTCGTCGTTAAATATCTGCGGAATACCTCGTCGTCTTGAATTTACCTCTGCAACTCTTCGCCAAAAATCTTTATTGATATTTTTGTGATACCTAACGGACAGTTGTAAGTGCAGATCAAGCTTTTCTACTACATCTAAATACAAAAATGAAACATCATTGACCGCATCGCTACCATCGGGCTTCTGACCACCTAACATAGTATCTTGGACATCGTAGCTTTTCCATATCTTTAAAGCGAAACATTCAAGTAATTCCCTTGCCTCACTTTCAGTCAAAATGCCCAAATCAATATCTTTTTTATAATATGGATATAATATCTGATCGATTCTTCCGATGGAATGTGCATTTGGAGGGTCTTCAAGCTGTATCATCAAATGTCCAAACCAAATTGATTGTAATGCTTCATAAAAAGTGCGTGCAGGCTTAAGCGGAACTTGATCGCATACCTCTGCTATTTTTAACAATTCAGATTTTCTGCGAGGATTTAGCTCAAATTCAGCCATTTCTCTTGCTTTTTGTGCATATCTTTTACCAAAATTGCCAGCAGATTCACATATAATTTTCATTGCACGCCAAAAAGGCTCTTTGCTTAATTCATCAGCGTTTGTATCGTCTAAGTTATTAAGTTTTTCCTGAACTTCTGCAAGGATTCCACTGAAGCCTTTCTCAACAAGCTTTTGATACCCAGGGACTGTGTGACCAAATAACGATCCTACCGCCATTAGACGAGGGTTTTCCTGCCAGAAAGCTCTTACTTCTGCCATTTGCTCCTCTATGGTTTTTATTTTATCAGATTCTTTATCCTCTTTTAAGTCCTCATCTTTGGCTATCTGATCTCCGTATATCTCTATTTCGTCAATACGGACATTTCCACCGACACTTTCTCTTATATAAATTCGCACCCATCTTGCTTTGATCGGTTCAAAAGAAAATTCTTTTGTAGTCAGAACAGGCTCTCCGTCATATTCATATACTTTTTTCCATGAGTTATGGTCTGAGTTTTCGTTATATTCCGTAGAGACAAGAATATCAAATTTTGTCGCTGACCTATCGTTATAAGCAGAAGAATGTTCGCTTCCAAAGACAACAGTAGAAACGTTATATATATCGCCGAGATCGATTTCTGCCCATGAAGGCTCACCATTTGAGATCCAACTGTTTTGATTATTGTAATAACCATCGTTGAGATGTGATATTTGATGTATAGAATATCCGGGGAGGACAGATGAGGCATTTGCCTTAGCAGATGGCAAGAGTGCAAGATTTATCCGTTTTTGTTTATCATATCTTGGAACTTTTTGTCTAAATGAACCAAATCTACCCCAAGCTCCAAACTCGGGATAATTATGTCCTGCTTGATGACTTACAGATTGATCGCCGACTATTAGCTCTTCATCAAAAATTCTGACAGTCATTTTGTTTAGGACATTAGCCAAAGCCTTTGCCCGCCTGACAATAATTGGATCGGCACTGGCGTCTTTATATCCTTGCGTTATCAATATTGCCCTGTCAAAACATAACTCACGAGTCCCGCTCGGCAAATTTCTTTTCAATATCTCCGATCTATCAACACTATGTATTGCCTCAACTGCCATCATTCACCTCTCATCATCCGACAAATTTGCTGACTCTTTGACTTCCTAACATAACTGCGAAGCGAATTCCAACCTCATATAAAATCAAAAGTGGTATAGCCATAAGAAATAAAGTAAAAGGGTCTTGTGTTGGAGTAAGTAACGCAGACGCCACAAAAACAAGAACAATCGCTATCTTTCTTTTTCTTTTAAAGACTTTTGCATCTAATATGCCTACTCTTGACACAAATCCCATTACTACTGGCAACTCAAAAGAAACGCCGAAAGCTAATACTAACCATCCTACAAAAGAAAAATAATATTCTATACGCCATTGATTTTGAACAGAAGGTAATAAACTTGCAAGCACTGGAATTGATACAGGCGCCACTATAAAGAACGCAAATATCGCTCCTATGACGAAAAAGAATAAGGTAATGAAAAACAATGGCAAAAAATAACGTCTCTCATTTTGCTTTAAAGCAGGTAGAACAAAAGCCCATAACTCATATAAAACTATCGGCGCAGCAATTATCACTCCAACTATAAACGATGCTTTGAATACAACCGTGAATTTCTCCATAGGAGCAGCAGAAAAGAGAGTTATCATATATGTTTCAGTAGTCCTTGATCTGAGAAACAACTGAGCAAGATCAATGAAAGAGCTATCATAGAAGCGGGATATAAATCCAAGTATTGCAACCATAATATCAGTAGAACGTATCCGTAAAGGGAGAGTTAACAAGCCATCTGAAAGGTCAAAAAGCCTACGGTTAAAGATTAGGCTGATAATAGTTCCTATTGTTACTGCGAAAGCTGATATAACGAGACGAGTCCTAAGTTCGCCCAGATGTTCAAGAAAAGTTCTAGGTTCATCTTTCACAATAGCATTTACCTCATTTATGGCATTTTCTTTACCATATCAAAATTGATAATATC
>DTPJ01000268.1 GCA_011334435.1 Candidatus Poribacteria bacterium
AGGGTTAAAAGTTAAAGGTTAAAGGTTAAAAGTTGAAGGAGTCTGCCTGAACATTTTCAAAAATTCCTGTCTTTTTACTAAACTTTGGACAATTTTGAATTAAAAAATATTGTTAGCTAAACAAATTTATTTTTAATAACAAGAAAAAATATCAAATTCCTCTTCTTTATCCTATACGCATTAAGTTAAGGATTTTTAACCCCGAATGGGTGATATATTTATAGAAAACACATAAATAAAAAACCTTTTAGCTCCATCAGGAGCGAAATATAACCTTTAACTTTTAACCTTTAACCATACTTATTTTAGGAAATATCTGAACTCATATTTGAACATCAGAAGGACATCAGAAGAGGATTGTGAATTTGCCTTGCTTTTGGTATCAAATATAGAATAAAATATATTGGAGAATCGGAGAAATCTATTAAAAAAGTTATTCATTTCGCTTATCCAGAACGAAATTTTCTGTTACGTTTCGCTAATCTAAAACTTGATTTTAGGAAAAACATCTCAAAAACATTAAGGAGTGTGCCTGAAATGATGACTTCCAGAGAGATAATTATTGCTAACCTAGAACATAAAAACCCTGAGCGACCCGGTATGGCTTTTTCTGGCAACCGTTTAAATGATTTTATAGGTGCAGGGTTAGGTCGGTCCGAAACTTACGAGCCAAAACGTTGGACTGAAGGTGAATTTGAATATTACGATGACGAATGGGGTAATATTTGGTTTCGGTTAATAGACCGAAGCGCAGGAGGCGAGATTTTTAAGCCTGCAATAACTGATTGGAAGCAATTAGATACAATGGTCTTGCCTGACTATGATAATCCTAAACGTTATGAACATATAAAAGCGCATTTTTCACAGCCAACTGATAAATTTAAGATGTTTCACATGCCCGGTTGGATTTTTGCAACCAGTAGATATTTACGAAAAATGGAGATATATTTTATGGATTTAATAGAGTATAGAGAAGAAATAGAGCGTCTCCATAAAATAGTCACTGACTTGCTTGTTAATGTTATAAAAATGGCGGGAGAATGCGGAGCAGAAGGTATATTCTACTGTGAGGACTTAGGAACGCAGGACCGCGTCCTTATGAGTCCGAAAATGTGGCGAGAGATTTTCAAACCTCATTATCTAAGGCTTACAGGGACTGCACATGAGTATGGTATGAAAGTTTTTATGCACTCATGCGGTTATAATTGGGAATTAATTGACGATCTCGTTGACGCAGGAGTGGATTGCCTTCAATTTGATCAACCAGCTGCTTATGATATGCCTGCCCTTGCGGAAAAATTCAAGAAACTTAAAATTGCCCTATATTCTCCTGTGGATATTCAAAAGGTTTTACCGACGGGAAATCGTGAGTTTATAGAAGCGGAAGCAGAGAAGATGGTAAATCTTTTTAGAGGTTTTTATATTGCAAATAATTATGGTGATCTTCACGGAATAGGCGTCCTTCCTGAATGGGATATGTGGGCATACAAAGCTATATTAAGAGCTTCTGGAATAAAAGAGGAATAGAACCCTTTCATTATTTAAACCTAAGTTTCATCCAATGAGACCATAATTCCATAAGGTTTCAAAAGCGTTCTAAAAGGTTTCAAAAGCGTTCTAAACGTAATGATAATGCGTTTTATCAATGGATATAAAGGGTTGAAAACTACCTTGCATACCACTCTCATTGAACCACTAATGGAAATTTTATTGTTTGTTTTATTGTGTTTTTTATGATTTTTTGATAATATCTTTTTTGCCATTGTTGATCCTACTTAAGGTTAAGGGTTTGTATTATCTTTATGATACCTTAAAAAGGTCACAATGGACTATATTTTCTTTTATTTTACTTGATGTAAAATCACTAAAAATGACTTGTTATTGGACTAAATTTAGATTTAAACTATCTTTATATAACAAGCCAAATCTGATAAATCTGCGTTAAGGCATAACATTTATGAGACATATATTAACTTTGATTTTTCTGTTAATCATTAAGGAGGCAGTCATGGCTCAGTCAACTGATTGGACAACCGTTTTTATTCCCAAAGATGGACGCACAGAGGTCCGACATTTGGATATGGTTTTTACATTTCCTAACTATACAACAAGGGCTATTTGGGAATCACGTTCTGAACACTTACGAAAACGCATCTTGACAAGCACGGGTTTATATCCTATGCCAGAGAGATGCCCATTAAATCCCAAAGTGACAGGAAAAATTGAGGGCGAAGACTATACGATAGAGAATGTATATTT
The DNA here is from genome assembly GCA_011334435.1 of Candidatus Poribacteria bacterium. Classification (GTDB taxonomy): domain Bacteria; phylum Poribacteria; class DTPJ01; order DTPJ01; family DTPJ01; genus DTPJ01. The sequence continues at coordinate 2,260 of DTPJ01000268.1, forward strand.
TGAAAGCATACCGGGCTTTTTTGTGACTGGAAATCTTTATCGCCCAAAAGGGAAGCAAGGACCATTTCCTGCGATAGCAAATCCTCATGGGCATTGGGTGCATGGTAGGTTAGAAAATCAGGAATTAGGTTCTATTCCGGGCAGATGTATCAATTATGCGAGGCTCGGATTTGTCTCATTTGCTTATGACATGATAGGTTATAACGATAGCAAACTCCAAGTTCCTCATACTTACGGAAGCGATCCAAAGGGCTATCTATGGGGAATTAGCTTGATGGGATTGCAACTATGGAACAGCATAAGAGTTATAGATTTTCTACAATCATTGCCCGATGTTGATCCTGATAGGATCGGTTGCACAGGTGCTTCTGGTGGAGGGACACAGACGTTTATGCTTATGTCTATTGATAAACGCGTCAAAGTCTCTGTGCCAGCGGTTATGATCTCCGCTTATATGCAAGGCGGTTGTCTATGCGAAAATGCTCCTAACCTTCGTATTGACTGCTTCAATGTTGAGATCGGGGCTATGATGGCGCCAAGACCTATGCTTATGCTATCATGCACGGGTGATTGGACTAGTCACACTCCAGAGGTTGAGTATCCTGCAATAAGAGGGATATATCAGATGTATGATGCAGTTGATAAGGTTAAAAATGTCCATGTCAATGCGGGTCATAACTATAATCAAGAAAGCAGAGAAGCATCTTATGGTTGGTTTAGTAAATGGCTACTTGGCGTTGGAGATGGAAACAGTATTAAAGAAACACCATTTGAACTGCCAAATTCAGAAGATATGTTAGTTTTTCCAGATGGTAAATTGCCAGAAAACGCCATCACTGGCGATCAACTTATGGCATATCTTATTGACAAAGCCAAATCACAGATACTATCGCTTAAACCGAAAGATTCTGCAACACTCCAAGCTTATCGTGATGTTATGGGCGTTGTGTATCAATATGCAATTAATGCCAAACAGCCTGAAACATGCGATCTTAAAATTGAAAAGGTGAACGAAGAAAAGCGAGATAACTATCGTTTAGAGAGGCTTATCATTGGTCAAAAAAGCGTTGGAGAACGGATACCATCATTGCTATTTGTCCCAGAAAATCCGACAGGTGCGGTCTTGATAGTTCATCAATTTGGAAAGTCCGCTCTCGCAGATGGAGATTCCCCAAGTCCGTTAGTCAAGGGTCTTTTAGCTAAAAGTAAGATCGTGCTTGGGATTGATACATTTAAGACAGGAGAAACTGCTTTAATCAGTAGAAATGAAAGTATAAATCATTTCTACACATATAATTTAAGCGATACCGCATTAAGGATACAGGATATTCTCACTGGGTTAGCATATCTACAATCGCTTGCATACACAGTTGATCTTATCGGATTAGATCAGGCTGGTATTTGGTGTCTGCTTGCCCGTGGATTAGCAAGAAATGTGAATAAAACAATCATTGACGCCAATCAAATTGACTATGAAAATGATGATGTATGGGTCAAAGATTTATTTATCCCTCATATAAGAAAAGCTGGGGATTTGCGAACGTCATCGGTCTTGATTGCCCCAAATAAACTCTATATTCATAATATATCTGATAGCTTTCCGTCAGAATGGTTCAGGGATATATATTCAGTTGTAGGGTCTCCCGAATCATTGCACATTCAAGCCGAAAAGATGAGTGATCAGGGAATTTTAAACATATATAAGGAATAAGATAAATGAATGCTTGGCAGGCGATAGTTGAGGCAATTGAAAAAGAGAAAATAGGACATATATTTGGGCTTCCTGGCGGGGATCTATTCTTTGATGCCCTTTATGATCATCCAAAGATAAAGCCCGTGCTTGTCAGAGAAGAAAGCTCTGGTGTGTTTATGGCAATGGCTTATGCACGTATGACGGGCAAACCCGGTTTATGTTATGCTTCCAGTGGACCTGGCGTTGCAAACCTTATTCCGGGGATTATGGAAGCTGAATCTGCATGTATCCCAGTCATAGCAGTTGCAGGGGCATCAAGCACGAAAAATGCTGGAATGGGAGCATTTCAAGAAGCTGACCAAATTTCTATGATGAAACCCATAACTAAATGGGCAGAACGAGTAACTATGCCTGAACGTGTTCCTTGGATTATGAGAAGGGCGTTTTCTATTGCCTGTAATGGCAAACCCGGACCGGTATTTGTTGAAGTGCCAAAAGATATTGGAAGGATTGACGCAAAAATACCTGAATATGTGCCTTCTATATATCCGTTAAGGACATCAGGCGATCCTCATGCCATTGCTAACGCGGTTGATCTTTTGTTAAAGGCAAAACGCCCGATCATCGTCGCTGGTGGAGGTGCCTTATCTTCAAAAGCCTACGATGAAGTAAGTCAGCTTGCAGAAATGTTAGATATACCGATAATGACGACACCATGCGGTAGAAGCATAATTCCAGAAGATTATCTGCTTGCTTTCGGCTTGGTCGGACTCTATTTTAGCAAACTTGGTGAGGAAATATATAATTCTGCTGATCTTTTGATGACGATCGGATCTCGTAATGAAGAATTTCAATCAGGTGTCCATAGCTTCTTTCCAAAAGGGGCTAAATATATTCAAATAGACATTGATCCTTTTGAGATAGGACGTAATTGGATACCTGATGTCCCTATCGTCGGCGATGCAAGTATGATATTAGCTGAAATGATTATATCAATAAAAGATAGGATTGGAAGTCAAAAGAGAAAAAACTCTTGGACAAGCGAACTTCTCAAAGAAAAAGAAAAATATGAGCAAGAAGTCAAAAAGGAATGTATGGTTGATGATGTTCCAATAAAGACAAAGCGAGTGATATGGGAACTTAATCATATTTTTGGAAAAGACACAATCTTAGTCAACGAGAATGGCTCTCAGGACTTATGGTCATATTATCATCCGTATTATAAAGTGCTTGATATTAATTCTTGTATAGCGCCCGGCGAACAGACTTGTATGGGATTTGGAGTTTCTGGTGCGATCGGTGCAAAGTTAGCACAACCATCAAAGAAGGTCGTTTGCACAACAGGCGATGGTGCTTTTCAGATGTTTATGAAGGAATTGCCAACTGCATTGCAATATGATGCCCCTGTTACGTATATAGTGTTGAATAACTTTGGGCTTGGATGGATAAAATTCGGTCAAAAACGTCGTGGTAATAGATTTATTGCAACGGATTTTAGCACTCAGCCAAATTTTGCAACGATCGCAAAAGCTAATGGTTGTTATGGAGAGAGAATAGAAAAACCTGAAAATATCAGATCAGCATTACAAAATGCCTTAAAAGCAAATGACGAAGGCAAACCTGCTGTTTTGGATTTTGTCGTTGATGGATGGGACTTTGCCCCCGGTTTTTTAAGTTATTACAATAAGTTAGGATAAGTGATCCTTAGACTATATAGCAGGTTTTTTATATTTGTAACACTATTGACTGATTAGCGATTAGTAGAAATTCCTCAACTAGATCTTCTGAATGCTCAAAGCAATTGTGACCATGTATATACCCATAATATATATACCCATAATGTATATACCCATAATGCTCATTCTTTTAGGGCATTGATGTTGCTGATATTTATATGCTGGAACTTGCTTTTTCCCTTTATTTTTTTGACTAAATAACTTTAGATAAAATATAATTTTATTGGAGTATATGTTGAGGAATTTCTATCAGGTTACAAAAAACCTTGACTGAAAAGGCTTGATCTGGTATATTTGACTATAATCTTTTCACATCAAAAACAGAAATTATAATAAATACAGGAGATAGTTTTTTCTATGAAAAATAGGCTTATGACACCGGGTCCAGTGCCTGTTCCGCCAGATTCTTTGTTAGCTATGGCTCAACCGATGATCCATCATCGTACTGATAAGTTTGAAAAAATCATGGCTGAACTTCCAGATTTGCTTAGGTATGTTTTTCAGACTAAAAATGATGTTATCACGCTTACTTCATCAAGCACGGGTGCTATGGAAAGTGCCGTTGTGAATTTGCTTTCTTATGATGATCATGCTTTGGTGATCGGTGGAGGAAAATTCGGCGAAAGATGGGGTAAACTATGTGAAGCATATAACATTGATTTTGATTTTATAGATGTTAAATACGGAAACGCAGTTGATCCAAAATTAGTTGATGATAAATTAAGGTCAAATCCGTCAACCAAATGCGTTTATGCAACTTTGTGTGAAACATCTACGGGTGTTGCACATGACATCCAAAAAATAGGCGAAATCGTAAGTAAATATGAAAATACCCTCTTAGTAGCTGATGCAGTGAGCGGACTTGGCGCTGTTGATCTAAAAACTGATGATTGGCATGTTGATGTTGTCGTCTCTGGTTCACAGAAGGGACTTATGACACCACCAGGGTTAGCATTTATTAGCCTCAATGATAAAGCATGGGAAGCGGTTGAAAAATCTGATCTCCCCAAATATTATTTTGACCTTAAAAAAGCTAAAGAATCCGCAAAGACAAATCAAACGCCTTGGACGTGTAGCATATCATTGATATTAGCTTTGCGTGAATCTTTGGTCAAGATCAAGCAAGAAGGGTTAGAAAATGTTTTAGCGAGACATGCAAGGTTAGCTTCTGCCACACGTGCTGGCATTCAGGCTATCGGACTTGAACTTTTCGCATCTTCACCATCAAACGCATTAACCTCTGTCAAAGTCCCAAATGGAATTGATGGCAAGAAACTTATCAAATATATAGAAGACAGATATGATGTCACCTTCGCTGGCGGGCAAGAAAGCCTTGCAGGGAAAATATTCCGAATCGCTCATCTTGGTTATGTTGACGATCTTGACATAGTTTCTGCAATATCTGCCCTTGAAATGTCCTTGCCAAAATTTGGATTTAAAGTCTCTTTTGGTGAAGGTATTCGTGCAGTTGAGGAAGTTTTATCTAATACTTGATAAGCGTTTACCAAAGATCAAGAAAGTGATATGAACACAAAATATAAATTAATAGACCATACCGCAGATATTGGCATAATTGCCTATGGAAAAGACTTAGCGGAACTATTCGCTAATTCTGCTTATGCAATGTTTGATATTCTCACAGAAGCGGACAAAATAGATGGTAAGGATAGCTTTGAGATTCAAATTTCTGCCAAAAGTTTAGAAGAATTGCTGATCACATGGCTTGATGAGCTTTTGTTTCGCTATGAGACTGAGCGGATAGTCTGCAATCGTTTCATCATAGATAACATAGACGAAAAAAGCATCAAAGCAACCGTCTTTTATGAGAAAATTGATCATGATAAGCATGACATAAAGACAGAGATAAAAAACGTCACATATCATCAGTTGGAAATTAAGAAAGTCAGAAATCGCTGGCAAGCTCGGGTTATTTTTGATGTATAACAAAGATGTATAACAAATAAAACAAGGAGGGTTAAAATGATAAGGGTTATTATTATTTTGGTCTCTGTATGTTTTGTTTCTTTAACTATCAACAATGCTTTTTCTGCTAATCTAATTGGGCATTGGCCTCTTGATCAAAACTCTGGAGAGGAAGTCAAGGACGTCGTAGGTGGGCATCATGGAAAAATAATAGGAAAAGCCAAATGGGTTCGCGGTCAATTTGGAAATGGA
>DTPJ01000822.1 GCA_011334435.1 Candidatus Poribacteria bacterium
AAGTCTCTTTTTGTGTCATAAATGGTCTGTAACTCTTTAATATCCATACTTGTTAATACTGTTACACCGAGCAAAATAGGTTTTTTAATGCCTAATTGAATAGCTTTTAATTTTGTTGCAGATGCAGATTTAGTCATCATTTCTATTCCGCCAGAGATATGAATATTAAATATATCAACGCCAAGTTCAACTGCGGATTCTGACGCCTTGGCAACGGTATTTGGAATATCATGAAATTTCAGGTCAAGAAATACATTTTTTCCTCTATTCTTTATCTCTTTTATAATATCAGGTCCAACTCTTGTAAAAAGTTGTGGTCCAACTTTATATAGTTTCGCACTATCGCCTAACTTATCCATTATTTGACAAGCTGAGTTAAAATCATCAAGGTCAAGAGCAATAGCTATTCTTTCAGCCCAATTTCTTTCCATATCAAGCCTTTTATCTTATTGGACAAGGGAATTTGCGAAAAAAAATGGGAACTGGTTTTCCTTTTCCAATTCCCATACTTTTGTATTATTTATCTAATCAGATTTGATCCACTCGGCTCATAGGTAACAGCGACAGGCAGGTCATCTATACCATCAATAGTGCCAAGTGGAATTTTGTTTATATCCAAGTTTGCTATTTTACATTTATTGACAACACAAAATTGTCTAATCAATGCTTTTTGATTATTATAAGACACATTAATATTGCCATATTCATAAATTCCAGCACTCTCTATTTGTCTGAGTTTTTCTTGCTGTTCATATAATTTGAAGGCAAATTCATCATCTATAACTTCAAGTCTAACCCTTGCTATACCATCATTTATCATGCCAATTTTCTTTGCTGCTGCATAAGACATATCAATTTTTCTGCTTGCTTTATGTGGTCCTCTGTCATTAATACGCACATATACGCTTCTTCCATTTTTTATATTTGTGACTTTCACAATAGTTCCATAAGGTAACGCTCTATGAGCTGCGGTAAAATCATCTTTATCATATTTTTCTCCGCTTGCAGTTTTGGAACCGTGAAAACTGTTACTATACCAAGATGCAACGCCAAATTGGATTTTGCCAATCTCACTTATCTGAGCGTTATGAATAGCACCACAGCCATTAAGCATTAATAAAGTGACAGTGAAACTGCTTAATATAATGAAATTCAAGCATCTACATGCCGATTTATTATAACTATCCGAATAAAGCACTTCATTGCTCCTAGCCATTTATGTCTGATAAAAATTATTTTTAAACAAACAGAAATAGCGAAAAAAAAAGCCAGAGAAACGACATCGGTGTTCTCTGAAAATAAAAAAACCAGAGAACACAATCCTCTGGCGTTCTCCTCACTATAAGCTTACGAGGTTAGCTGTCGGGCTCGGGATGAGAGTCCCTAATCCTTTTGGATATTCGCCCCAAGATTCTTGCGAATCTATATTGGTTCCCCCGTCTTTCATTACATTTGTATTATATACTAATGCAAATCTAAGACAAGTTCAGCATTTTAACTTTGTGTGTTTTATTATAGCAGAATTTCTTTAAGATGTCAAGATGATTTTCTGAGGATCTGAGGACGTGTATAGTTCATAGACGTAGGTAACACTATTAGCTAAGCAAGTTTTGATAAAGTATTGTGAATTTTTTATTTGATATACAGGTTTTAAACTGGATTCCTGATGCAGCTTACCCCTGCGAAACTTGTCCCTGCGAAAGCAAGGAGCAGAGAGTAGGGGCAGGAATGACAAGATTTTCATAGGTGCTCAGACAGACTATAAACAAATCTTCAACCTTTAACCTTTAACTTTCAAACTTTAATCTTATTTATTTCAGGAAATGTCCGAACTAATGCCCTAAGCTCAGTTTTCTTGCTTGAGTTAGTTTAATAAGTTTATAAGTTTAGTCTCGTATCCAATTCCTGTTACCATATTGTATATCCACCGTCAATAATTAGGTCATGGCCTGTCATAAAGTCTGATGCAGGAGAGGCAAGAAAAACGATTGCCCCTTTTAAATCATCAACTTGTCCTAACCTTCCTAACGGTGTAAGCTTAGCCCATAAGGGCAATAACTCTTTTACTTCTGGGATCGTATTTACCAAAGGCGTAATAGTATATCCCGGACTTATGCAATTGACCCTAATGCCGTGTTTCGCCCATTCAGAAGCAAGCGATTTAGTGAGATGGACAACTCCAGCCTTTGATGAGTTATAGGAAGCCTGACTCTGCGGATAATTCACAATAGTAGCAGACATTGAAGCAGTGTTGATTATCTTTCCGTATTTCTGAGGTATCATAACCATTGCCTCTGCTTGCGCACAAAAGAAAACAGCTTTTAGATTTAGATCAACGACCTTGTCCCACTCTTCTTCTGAAACATCTTCTGCGTTTTTCCATAATGTCCGACCTGCATTGTTAACCGCTATATCAAGCCTACCCCATTTTTCTATAACCTTATCTACCATCCTTTGAACATCGGCAATAGATGTCACATCCGCAACGATTGAAATAGACTCTTGTCCTAATGTTTTAATCTCTTGTGATACTTTATCTGATGTATCGGGATTAATGTCAACGATTGCAACAGAAGCACCCGCGGAAGCTAATGCGTGAGCAAACGCTTGTCCGATGCCTTGTCCGCCTCCGGTCACCAAGGCAATTTTCCCATCTAAACGAAAGCTATCCAATATACTCAACTTGTCCCTCCTATTAAAAATTAATTCATTTATCCAATAATCAATTATAGCATGATCTGCTTTTTTTGCAATATTTTTTCTCTGAGGTTCAGACATGGGTTCGGACAATTTATTATCCGATTAAATTATATAGGGAAATCCCTCTAAATTTCCCTTTTCCAAAGGGAGACTTTAATGACTTCCTCATTTGAAAAAGATGAGTATGTTATGAAGTTAAATGGTATTGCTCTACCTTTGGAGTGTAATTCAAATTTTAGGCAAAGATCAGAAGAATGCAATTCAAAGTCAAGGCAAGGATAATTTAGATAATTTAGCCACAGAAATAACTCGGAAAATAGACACTGAATACAAACAATATACTTAACTGAGAATTCTGAAAACCAGTTAAATCCAATTATCATAAGGATTAGAAAGCCATATAAAAATGAAAATGCTCCATACTCATGTCCGATCTTCAGAAAATATATCTTGCATTTTGTATCCTATATTATGTATTCTATATCTATATTCTATGTAATTATTTCTTAGTGTATGAATTATTTAAAGGAGGAATGTATGAAAGAGCGATTACAAGAAATCTTTTCACACTACAAAGGAAAAGAAAATGAATTAATACCGATACTGCAGGAAGTGCAATCAGAATTTGGTTATATTCCAGAAGAAGCTATGAAGGATATAGCGCAATTCTTGCATATTCCTCGGGGTCGTGTATATTCAGTAGCGACTTTTTATGCACAATTTAGGCTTAAACCTATTGGCAGAAATCATATAATGGTCTGTAGAGGAACTGCCTGTCATGTTAGGGGAGCAACAAAGATATTAGAGGAGTTGGAAAAGATTCTTAATATAAAAGAAGGAGAAACCACCCCTGATATGGAATTCTCATTGGAAACGGTAGCATGTATTGGGGCATGTGGAGTTGGTCCTAATATAGTGATAAATAAAAACACATTTGGACGTATGAATACAAGAATTCTTCCTGATATTCTTAGTAGCTGCTCAAAAAGTTTTGGAGGAAAAGCCGATGATTAACAAAATGACAGTTTTAATTTGCCAAGGCTCCGCTTGTGTATCTGCTGGGGCAATTAAAGTAACAGAGGCAATCAAAAGTGAAATAGCTAAACTTCGCCTCAATAATGTTGAGGTGAAAGGAACAAAATGCGAACATGATAATACTGAAGTGAAAATTACTGGATGCCATGGTTTTTGTCAACGTGGTCCAACAGTAATTATTCAACCAGATGACATATTTTATACCGAGGTAAAACCAGAAGATGCTTATGATATTGTGCATTCCCATATCCTGAACGGAAAACCCGTTGAACGTTTATTTTATAGAGACCCTGTAACGCTAAATCTTGTTCCAAAGTATTATGATGTAGATTTCTTTAAAAAGCAACAACGTTCTGTTATCTTAACAAATTGTGGATTTATTAATCCAGAAGATATAGATGATTATTTGGCTGTTGATGGTTATAAAGCGTTAAAAAAAGCTCTCTTAGAAATGGACCCAGAGGAAGTAATAGATGAGATCAAAAAATCAGGGCTTCGTGGAAGGGGCGGTGCAGGATTTCCAACAGGTGTAAAATGGGAATTTTGCCGTAAAGCTCCCGGAGATGAGAAATATATGATCTGCAATGCAGATGAAGGCGACCCTGGCGCTTTTATGGATAGAGGCATACTTGAAGCAGACCCTCATAAAGTTATTGAAGGTTTAACAATTGCAGGATATGCCATCGGGGCAAGTGTCGGTTATATCTATGTTCGTGCAGAGTATCCTTTGGCTATTCAACGTATTCGCATAGCTTTACAGCAAGCTAAGGACAGGGGATTTCTAGGACAGAATATTTTAGGAACAGATTTTAGCTTCAATATAAATGTAATGGAGGGTGCAGGAGCTTTTGTCTGCGGTGAAGAGACAGCATTGATAGCTTCTATAGAAGGGCGAACAGGCAGACCCCGTATGAGACCGCCATTTCCTGCTCAGTCAGGACTATATGGAAAACCCACAACTATAAACAACGTTAAAACACTTGCAAGCGTCCCTATGATCATATATAAAGGGGCAGATTGGTATTCAAGCATAGGAACAGAAAGATCAAAAGGAACAACAGTATTTGCACTTACAGGTCATGTAGCTAACTCTGGTCTTGCAGAAGTTGCACTTGGCACAACTTTAAGAGAGATCATTTATGAAATAGGCGGAGGTATCCCTGACGGAAAAAGGCTCAAAGCTGTCCAAACAGGAGGTCCCTCTGGGGGCTGTCTTCCAGCAAAATTTTTAGATTCTCCCGTTGATTATGAATCTCTCGCCGCTACTGGTTCTATAATGGGGTCTGGTGGTATGGTAGTGATGAACGAAGATAGCTGTATTGTGGATATAGCACGCTATTTTGTTGATTTCACTCAAAGAGAGTCCTGCGGAAAATGCGTCCCATGTAGAGTTGGCACTAGGAAAATGCTCAATATACTAAAAAAGATAACAAGTGGCAAAGGGAAACTTGAAGATATAGATTTACTTGAACAAACAGCTAAAATCGTTAAAAATTCGGCACTTTGTGGGCTTGGTCAAACAGCACCTAATCCTATTCTTACAACTATTCGCTACTTCAGAGATGAGTATGAAGAACATATAAAACATAATACATGCTCAGCTGTTGTTTGCAAAGAAATAGTTTCTTCACCATGTCAACACACCTGCCCGATAGATACAGAAGCAACTGTCTATATCGCTTTAATTGCCCACAGACGATTTGCGGAAGCTTGGGAGATGATCAGGAAAGATAATCCGCTTCCATCAATCTGCGGTAGAGCTTGCTATCATTTCTGCGAGTCAAAATGTCAGGCTGGTAAATGGGGAGAACCTATCGCTGTTAGAACACTTAAGAGATTTGTCGCAGACTATGCCCGAAATGCTGGCATATATGAAATAGATGAAAATAATGTTATTGACAAAGAAAAAGTGGCGATAGTCGGTTCCGGACCAGCAGGATTGACAGCGGGATATTTCCTCGCTAAAAAAGGATATGACGTAACTATCTTTGAGGCTTTGGACGAAATCGGCGGGGCAATGAGAACTTATGTCCCAGAATATAGATTGCCACGGGATATTTTAGACCTTGAGAGTAACAACAGAAAAAGGGCTGGCGTAAAGTTCAAGACGGGTGTCAGAGTTGGCAAGGACATATCCATTAATGACCTCAGAGAAACTCATAGAGCGGTATTTATCGCTGCTGGTGCAAACAAACCAAAACGACTTGGGATACCAAACGAAGACGCAGAAGGTGTCTTAGATGCCCTAGAATTTCTAAGGAGAGTAAATCTTAAACAGAAACTTACTATTGGTAAAAGAGTTGGCATTATCGGAGGTGGAAATGCTGCTGTTGATGTTGCAAGAGTTATGAAAAGGGTTGGAAACTGTGATAAAATAACTATTATATATAGAAGAACACGAAGAGAGATGCCTGCACTTGAAGAGGAAGTCAACGGAGCGATAGAGGAAGGTATTGAGTTCCAATTCCTATCAGCACCAAAGAAAATTCTTGTCCAAGATGGCAAGGTAGTCGGTCTTGAATGTATAAGAACGAAATTAGGACCAGTAGATGAAAGTGGAAGAAGAAGCCCTGTTCCTATTGAAAACTCGGAATTTGTCATTGAACTTGACAACCTTGTCATCGCTATTGGAGAAGGTCCTGATCCACAATGTTTAGGAGACGATCATTGTATAGAATTTACCAAAACAGAGGCAATAGCAGTAGATCGTGATACCCTTGCCACAAATGTTGAAGGCGTCTTTGCTGGTGGAGATATAGTAACACATCCTCAAACAATAATAGAGGCAATACAAGCAGGAAAGATCGCTGCTAATATGATTGACAAGTATATTAGAGGAGAAAAATTATATAGAGAATATAATGTGACAAGACCTTCCAGATATATAGAACCTTTGGAATTAACAGACGAAGAGATAAGAAACGCAAAAAGAGTCCAAGTCCCATATCTACCCGTAGAAGAAAGAGAAGGCAATTTCAGGGAGGTTGAGTTGACCATAACCGAAGAGATGGCTGTAAGAGAGGCTAGACGTTGTCTCAGATGCGATCTGAATACTGAAGATGGGAAAAGATGGCTGAACAGAATAAGATAGGAGAATAAAATAGGACAGAAATATGCTTAAATATAAACTATTAGCTATTGATCTTGATAAAACTCTGCTTAACAATGAACACCGAGTGTCAAAGCGGAATTATTTAGCACTGAAAAAATGCAAAGAAATGGGGCTATATGTCATTTTAGCTTCTGGAAGAGAAGTTGAAACCATAGACAGATTCTCTGATGAATTAGACATATATGACCCCATTATCGCATGTGTCGGTGCAATTGTCTGCGGAGAAAAACAGCATGGAAAAAGGGAGTTACTTTATCATAAACCTTTGCCTGTTGGCATAGTTGATGAGGTTATGGAATTTACAAAGGCTATGGGCTGGTGTCTTACAGTGCATTATCCTGATAAGATACTTGCCCTTAAACAAGATAAATACACTGACATTTATCATAACCAAACAGGCGCTACCTTTACTTTTGTAAGTGATCTTTACGAGATAATATCTGGAAGTCAACCTACGAAACTTATAATAGTCGTTGATGCGGATATTAGAGAAGATGTCTATCAGCAATTTCTAAAAAAATGGGGAGACAAGGCAAATATAACAAAGACAAATCCTGAATATGTAGAGGTAAACGCCAAAGGAGTTGACAAAGGCGTTGCATTGATAGAGCTTTGCCGAATACTTGATATACCGATCAGTCAAACTATGGCTTTTGGCGATAATTACAGCGATCTGCCGATGTTGACGGTATCAGGAGGAAAGATATTGATGGATAATGCCTCTGATGACATAAAATCTGAATTAAAAGAAAAATTTAGCGATCTTATCATAGCTCCATCAAACGAAGATGACGGAGTAGCTTATATAATTGAATCGCTTTTAATTGACTAACTAATTCATATATGATATGATTTAACAGCAAAAAGTTAATTTCAGTAGCTTTAATAGGTTCTTTGGTGACAAATATGAAAAGTTCATTATAAAAGGCAATAAAAATGCGGATTTAGCATTTTGAACCTGTTGGTAAATTGATGAAACTTGTATGTAGAAAATATATGGTCTTGCTTGA
>DTPJ01000482.1 GCA_011334435.1 Candidatus Poribacteria bacterium
CCATCTTGGAATATACCGAAAGAAAAGGTCTGACCATTCATTTTCAGGCGTCGCAAACCAGAAAGGATGGACAATAGTGCCGAACATATTTTGAAGTGTGTCATGACCAGAAAGCGTCTCAGACGTGACAATCATTATATATATGGTCAATAATTCCCCTTGCGTCAAAGAAGATTTTGGAAATCGCTTGCCGATGAAAAAGTTAATGAAGGTAACTATGAATAACATAAAAACAGGGGTTACAAATAACGGAAGACATGACCCGTCAAGAGCATAATATTTTACTTCAATGATTGTGACCCAGTAACTATTTATTGGTATTAACAGACAGCCGATCAGAAGCGATCTCCATGTGAAACCGAGCGATCTATTTTTTGTCTTTGAATCTATTGTATATATTTCTTTCATAAAAAATATTGATTTTGAGCCTTTTACCGTCTATATTAAGATAAAATAGATTATACAAGTGACACATTGTATCTTTTACCATATTTTATTCTCTCAAAGCCTAATTTGTCAACCTTGATTAAGATCATTATTTTGAAAATCATTGACAAATCCTCTATTTATGATAAAATACTCAATGAAATACCTTAGTCAACATTATTTAAATTTTATGATGATATTCTATTAAATTTATGAATTAAGGAGAAAAATTATGGTTGGTATGTTATTTAGAATAAGAGTAGCTTTAATTGCTATTCTTTGTTCATTATTACTTACTACTTTGATAGCATTTAACGTATATTCAGCAAATGCTACTAAACTGATCCTTCTTTCGCCACATCAGGAAACCATACAAAAGGAGTTCACAACTGCCTTTAAGAAATGGTATAAGGCAAAATATAAGGCAGATGTTGAATTGGTATGGCTTGATCAGGGAGGGACTTCTAATATAATTAGATTTATTACATCTGAGTTTAAGCGGTCACCTAATGGTATTAATGTTGATGTATTATTCGGTGGGGGAACAGATCCACATACAAAATTAAAAAAAGAAGGCTGTTTGCAACCGTATAAACTACCTGCGGGCATACTCGCCAAAATACCAAAAGATTATTCAGGGACACCTGTCTATGATCCTGAATTCCATTGGTATAGTGCTTGTTTTTCTGGTTTTGGTATAATCTATAACAAGAAGTTATTTGATATGCTCGGTTTGCCAAAACCTACGAAATGGTCTGATCTTGCAAAACCTGAATTGATGAAATGGGTCAGTTCGTCTGATCCTCGCCAGAGCGGAAGCATTCACAAAATGTATGAGATTATACTACAAAGTTATGGTTGGGAAAAAGGATTTGAAGTGATTACAAAGATGAATGCCAACGTCAAAATATTCGGCAGAGGAGCAAGCGATATACCAAGAGACGTTGATCTTGGAGAAACTGCTTGTGGACTTGCAATTGACATTTATGCTTTGGCGAAAATAGCAGAATCAGGACCAGAAAAATTAGGCTATGTTATGCCAGAAGGTGAAACAGTTATAGGCGGAGATCCAATAGCAATACTTAAAGGCGCACCTAATATAGAAGTTGCAAGGAGATTTGTAGATTTTGTTATGGGTGAAGATGGACAGAAATTATGGATGCTGAAAGCAGGATTGCCGGGCGGTCCTGAAAAATATACTCTAAGACGTATGAGCGTTATGCCTCATCTATATGATGCCCTTGGCAATAAAGCAGATGTTCCAACTAACCCATTTAAGTGGAAAACAACTATGAAGTATGATGATGCTAAAAGCTCCGCAAGACAGGGCATTATTGATGATTTGATCGGCGCTTTAACCATTGACGTTCATTCTGAACTTGTAAAAGCTTGGGATGCTGTCAAAAAAGGTGGAATGAAACCAGAAGCGGTTAAAAAGCTCGTCGCTGTTCCTGCTACTGAATCAGAAATTATAATGCTTGGCAAAGGAAAATGGGAAAATCAGGAATTCCGAAACGCAAAGATCGCAGAATGGACGAGATTTGCAAAAGATAAATACAAAGAAGCGATAAGATTGTCAAAGTAATACTATTGCATAAATTCCTGCCAAGCTATGCAATAATTTATAAGAGGGCATTCCCTGCATTTTGGTTTACGTGCATGACAAATTGTGCGACCAAAATTTATCATGTTGACATGTAATGAATAAGCTTTGCCTTTGGGATAAATTTGTCCCATAATTTCATGTGCCATCTCTGAAGACGCCTTTTCTGGGACAAGTGCAAGCCTCTTGCTAATCCGTAAGATATGAGTATCTACGGGAAAAGTTTCCTTTCCACAGGCAAAGCACAACAACACATTTGCAGTCTTTAAACCAATCCCTTTAAGACTTGTGAGAAGTTGTATTGCATCAGTGGTATCCATATCGCAGATGAAATCCAAATTTAATTTCCCATAATTATCTTTAAGCCATTTTAGAACTTGCTTAATTCTAACGCTTTTCTGTCCTGCAAGCCCTCCTATCCTAATAGTCTCTGCAAGCTCTTTTACATCAGCAGAAAGGACATCTTCCCACGTTGGGTATTTTTCTATTAAATTATTAAAAGCTCTTTCGCTATTAGTATCATTTGTATTTTGTGACAAAATAGTATGTATCAAAGTTCCAAGAGGTTCTTCATCTTGTGATCTTTCTGGAATTCCGAATACATCTTCTAATATATCGTTGATCTCTTTGAGTTTTGCCATCAATTCTTTTTTATCCATATTTTCTTCCTAAAAATGTTTACTTTCAATTATGTCAAGTATCAGTCTTGCTGTTCTTTCAACTGCTCCGGGTTCACCCATATTGGCAAGCACGTTTCTTAATTCTTTTCGTTGATTATCAAGTTCATCGGAATTTTTTAACAATCTAATTGCTATATTTGCGATATTTTTAGCAGAAGCCCTTTTTTGAAGCAGTTCAGGCACTATTTCCCTATCTGCAATAATGTTTGGCAAAGCTGTGGATTTTATATTGGGATTTACAAGATTTTTCATCACTATCCATGATAAAAACGAAACTTTATATATGACGATCATTGGAGTGAGCAAAAATGTAGCCTCAAGAGTTGCTGTTCCAGAAGCCATGATGATCAGGTCTGTTATGCTCATCATATTATAGACATCTGAGCTATCAATAAGAATAATCGGGGGATCAGATATTTGGGGAATCATATCTTTTGGAATAGTATGTGCAATTGGCAAGATAAACTGACAATCCTTAATTTCTGATTTTATCAATTTAGCAGAGTCAATTATAACTTGAAAAAGCCTTTTGATTTCTTTTTTTCTACTCCCTGGCATAAGACCAACTATCGGTTTATCAGGATTTAGGTTGAATTTCTTAAAAGCTTCCTCCCTACTTATTGATGGTTTTGAAAAATCTAACAATGGATGACCGACATAATGGACGTTTGCGCCAGCAGATTTATAGATATCAGCTTCAAATGGGAATATTGATGCCACTGCGGAAGTATATTTGGCGATAGTATATGCCCTTTTTCTTCGCCAAGCCCAAACTTTTGGTGGAATATAATATATTACAGGAGTTTTCCTGCTATAAGCGAAAGGGAGGAGACGTATATTGAAATCTGGAAAGTCAACCAAAGTGATGGCATCTGGTTTACGTTCATCAATAATTGATTTAAGACCTTTTAGCCTTTTCAGTATAAGTGGAAGTTTGCCTAATATCTCAGTAATGCCCATAACTGATAGATCAGATATATCAAAATCAATCTGCACATCAGCTTCAGCCATAAGTTTTCCGCCCATACCAAAAAGCGTTACTGATGGACAAAGCTCTTTAAGCTTGTTTGCAAGCCTTGCACAATGCAAATCTCCCGACGCTTCGCCAGCTACCATCATTATCTTAGGACCATTCATTTACTAATCTCGCTAAATTTTTTGGCTTTGGTCAATTCGGCAAGGTCTTTAATTAGGATTGGATCGTTATTAGACGACTCTTTTAAAATAGAAAGCAGTTTCTGAACAATCAAAGGGGCGTCCTCATAATTTATTGAGTAATGCACCCATAAACCATCACGTCTATCTTTTACAAATCCAGCGTTTTTTAATATGCCGAGATTTCTTGAAACCCTTGACTGTGTCATATTCAACACTTGCATAAGTTCACATACGCATAGCTCTCTCTGCTCCAACAATTTAATCAATCGTATGCGGGTCTCGTCCCCAAGTGCCTTAAATGCTCTTATTATTTCTTTCATATTTTCCTCCGAATATACAAATCTCTCGGCAAATTATATCATTGATTTTTTGTATAAGTCAAGATTTCTATTTTTGATTTAAAATTTCGTTTGTTATATGTAGAAGCGACATAATCAAATTACTCCCCATATAACATGCCATATTACGTCTGTCCAAAAATGTATACCAACTGCGGACAGAAATCCAAATTTCCTAAAATAATAGGCAGAAAAAAGTGAAAATACTCCATTTAAAAGAATAATCTCAATCATAAGAGCAAATGGAACTTCGTTGATGGCATTCAAGCCAAAAAGAATCATTATTGAAGGGACATGCCCCAAAGCAAATGTAAGGGCTGAAAAAATTGATATAATCCAGAAAATTTGATTTTGCCATCGCTTTTTTAGGATAACATAAGAGATAAGCCATACCCAAAACGATATGAAAAATAGCCGAAATATCACTTCCTCTCCAATACCTGCAACAGCTGAAGCGATAAGAGAAGTAGGAAACGGTGGATGAGGGAGTTTTCCCAATGTATGGAATTGGCTTAAAATTGCATCGGCAAAAATAAAAAATATACCAATACCTCCACCAACCAAAGCAGGGATTAAAAACCTATGTCTATTGGAAACTTTTGAATCCCAGAGATCGGCAAAGCCAAGTTTTTGTGAAAGTTTTAGCCCAATAAAACCTAAACCTCCATAGAGAATAATCTCAATACCTGCAATCACAAGGGCAAGCACGAGTTTTGGAGCTGGAAATTCTTGCTCTGGCAAAATTGGTGAGAAAGAACCTTGTGGTAAAAAAATATTGATTGCTGCCAAGATAGCAAGAGCCATGATAAGACTAATATAGATTTTGATTGACAGAGGTATTTTTTTCATAATTCAGTTCAAGCAAACATCAGCATAAAAAAGCTTTTTGAGCATAACTTGTTTTTAGACGAATTGAATGCACAATTATGGCGATTATCTTTCTGAAAGCGAATGAGGAGACTAATTCAATATGGTGGGGCGTATTGGACTTGAACCAATGACTTCCACCGTGTGAGGATGGCACTCTTCCACTGAGTTAACGCCCCTTATGGAAAGGGGAACCTACAAAGTGGTGGGCCTAGTTGGACTCGAACCAACGACCAACCGGTTATGAGCCGGTGGCTCTACCAACTGAGCTATAGGCCCAACCTATACAATGTTATTATAGTAAAATTTTTGATTAAAGTCAATACTATTTTTTCCCCTGATTCACCATCAGTCTTTTCTACACCTCATAAAAACATACATAACCCAGTGTAAATAATGGATCAAGCATGATATTAATCTATACTCTGCTAAAAATTGATCAAATCCCCATCAATACTAATTTTTTTGTTATTCTGAACGTCAGCGAAAAATCTATTGAGATGCTTCACTTCGTTCAGCATGACAAATCGTTATTCAGTATGACAAATCATTTTATTGATCACTTTTTCAACAAAGCTAATGCATGATCAACAACATTTTCAACAGTGAAACCAAATTGTTTGAATACAGTTCCACCCGGCGCCGATGCTCCATAGTGATCTATGCCGATAACATCGCCTTCTGATCCGACATAGCGACACCATCCTTGCGTTACGCCTGCCTCAACCGCAAGACGTGCCTTTACTGATGGCGGAAATACTTTGTTTTTATAGTCATCATCTTGATCTTCAAATAATTCCCAGCTTGGCATACTGACAACTCTAACTTTAATGCCTTTTTCCTTCAATTGTTTGCTTGCGTCAAGGACAAGGCTAACTTCCGAACCTGTTCCGATTAATATGATGTCTGGCAAACCATCTTCTGGATCGGATAGTATATAGGCGCCCTTTTCAACTCCTTCATCTGCTGATGGGAACTGCGTTTGATCAAGTATTGGCACATTTTGTCGCGTCAAAGCCATTGCAACTGGTCTATTTTTACTCTCTAATGCAATACGCCAAGCAGACGCTGTCTCATTTGCATCAGCAGGGCGTATGACAACGAGATTAGGTATTGCCCTTAGTGCTGCAAGATGTTCAACTGGCTGATGTGTTGGACCATCTTCACCGACGCCTATACTGTCATGTGTAAAAATCCAAATAGATGGTTGTTCCATAATAGCGGACAATCTAACAGAAGGACGCATATAATCCGAGAAGACCATAAAAGTCGATCCATAAGGGATAACGCCTTTATGTAATGCCATTCCGTTGACTATCGCTCCCATACCATGTTCTCTGACGCCAAAATGGATATTTCTTGCTGAGAAGTTGTCTTTGCTGATACTGCCGAATTTTTCCATATACGTCTTAGTTGATGGGGCAAGGTCTGCTGATCCGCCAATCAGATTTGGTATAAGTGGAGCAATTGCGTTTAAGACCGTGCCAGAGGCATTTCTTGTCGCTATCGCTTTTTTGTCTATTGTAAAAACTGGAATGGCTTTCTTCCAATCTTCTGGCAGTTCCCTATTCATAAATTGATGCCATTGTTTAGCTAAATCAGGATATTCTTTTGCATATTTTTCAAACATATCATTCCAATTGCCTTCAAGTTCACAGCCCTTTTCTACTGCTTTACGGAAATGGTTAAATGCTTTTTCAGGGACAAAGAATGGTTCTTCGCTTTCCCAGCCTAAGTTTTTCTTAGTTAATCTAACTTCTTCTTCGCCAAGCGGTTCGCCGTGAGCTTTTTCAGAATCTTGTTTATTAGGGCTTCCACATCCTATATGGGTTCTTATAGCTATAAGTGAAGGTCTTTCTTTCTCATTTTGTGCAGATATAATTGCAGAAGCTAATTCATCTAACGTTGCATCATCATCTAATCTTTGTGTATGCCAGCGGAAAGCGGAATATCTCTTGCAGACGTCCTCAGAGAAAGCCAAATCAGTGCATCCTTCAATTGTTATATGATTATCGTCATAAAAGCATATAAGTTTGGAAAGCCCAAGATGACCAGCCAAAGATGAAGCCTCACTAGAAACGCCTTCCATCATGTCACCATCACTTGCGATAACATAAGTATAATGGTCAACAATGTTGAATCCAGGACGGTTAAAATATTGTGCAAGCCATTTTTCAGCTATAGCCATTCCTACTGCATTAGAAATGCCCTGTCCTAAAGGACCAGTAGTTGTCTCTACGCCGGGAGTAAGCCCATGCTCAGGATGTCCGGGAGTTCTGCTGTTCCATTGACGGAACTGTTTTAAGTCTTCCATAGTCAGACCGTATCCTGTCAAATACAAAAGGCTATACAACAGCATTGACGCATGACCAGCAGATAATACAAACCTATCTCTGTCGTGCCAATCAGGGTTGCCGGGATTATGTTTTAGGAACTTAGTCCAAATGACATAAGCGACATCAGCAAGTCCCATCGGCGCCCCAGGGTGACCAGAGTTAGCCTTTTGCACACCGTCCATAGCTAACGTTCTAATTGTGTTTATACATAGTTCATCTAAGCTGTCAGTAATTTTCATAAATCGCTCTCCTTTGAAATTTGGTTTACAATTTGGCTCATGTTAAGTTACTGTGAAAATACTTAATAACATTTGAACTACCATAGGATTAATAATCTTGTGATGACAAGTTTGCTCATACATAGCTACATAATATTTCAGATTGGCTTTATGA
>DTPJ01000859.1 GCA_011334435.1 Candidatus Poribacteria bacterium
GTTATGTCTCCTCGCGGGAGAGTAAGCCTCGTTGAAGCGATGCTTGAAGGCAATCTGTCAATATCAGACAGGTATATTGACACTATTAGAGCATGTATCAAATGCACAAGATGTGCAGATGTCTGTCCCTCAGGAGTTAGACCAGAGAAAATTGTCCAGTCTGCCCGTGAAATGCTTTTTGAAACGATTGAAACGCCTGATGATATAAAGGAAGCATTGCGATTAACCTTTAACCCAAAGCGATTCCATGAGTGGCTTATCAATAAAAATAACGAAAACAAAATTGATAACGGCATTCCATTATGGCAGTTGCCATTGATATTTCACGGAAACGCTTATCTGCCAAATTTATCAGAAAAAGCTGTTTTAGAAAAATATCCCGAATATATCAATAGCAATGGTAAAAAGAAAGTTGGATTATTTATTGGTTGCTCAGTGAATTATTCAAATACAACCATAGCTGATTCTGCTATTGATGTGTTAGAGAAACTCGGCATAGATATTTCCATTCCAAAAGATCAGACCTGCTGTGGAGCGCCTCTGCTTTTCTATGGTGATATTGAAGGGGCAAAAACATTAGCTAATATCAATGTTAAGGCGTTTAAATGTGATGATCTTGATGCTATTTTAACTCTCTGTCCCGCATGTGGAATAACTTTAAAACAAGATTATGAAAGATTAACAGACAATAGCAATTTCACATTGAAAATATATGACATATCAGAATATATCGCTAAATGCACTGATTATAATACAAAAAAGTTAGACATATCTGTAACCTATCATGATCCTTGTTATTTGCGATTAGGACAAAAAGTATCAGCAGAACCGAGACAAATATTAAAAGATGTCGCAAAATATATTGAAATGAAAGATGCGAATAAATGCTGTGGTTATGGAGGAACGCTTGCACTTTTCCATCCTGAAATATCACAGAAAATTGGTGAAAGCAAGGTTAAAAATATAATAAATTCTGGCGCAGATTTCATAGCGACAGGTTGTCCGGGGTGTATATTATTTATCAATGATATGCTTAAAAAAAGTGGAATAAATAAAAATGTGCTTCATACCATTCAAATTTTCCAGAGGTCATTAGATCATAGTATTTGACAAAATTAGTTTTCAATAAATACAGGAGGGAAGAATGCTTCCAAGAGAAAGAGTTATAAATGTCATAAATCACAAGAAACCCGATAGAGTGCCAATATATGGTTGGGTTCGCGCTAATCTTGAAGATGTGATAAACCGAGCTTTCGGCTCTGTCAACGCTTTTGAAGACAAATATGAATTTGACTATGCCCATATTTTCGGAGGTCCTAGTCCATATTCAGGGGATTTGCTTAATCAGCTAAGGGCAAACAAAGGCAGAGCTATTGAACCAAAAGACTTATTAGAAATTCCAATGAATGATCCAAACAACATAGATGATTACAAATCAATAGCGGATCAGGTTAAATATTACAAAGAGCAAAAAGGTAGATTTGTCTATGTCCAAACACCGGGCATTTTTGAATGTCTAAACGGCGTTTTTGGCATTGAAAATCATCTTGCATATCTGCTTATGTTTGAAGATGATCTACACCAAGTATATAAACGACAAGCTGAATGGAATAGAGCTTTTGCGAATAACTGCATTGACATCGGCGTTGATATGGTGCATGTCTCTGATGATTGGGGTTCACAAAAAGGATTAATGTTTAGCCCAAAAGTTTGGTGGAATCTGATATATCCCTATCACAAAATCACTTGCGACGAGGTTAAAAGGAGAGGGACATTCCTGAGCTTGCATTGTGACGGCAACTTCTCTCAAGTTATAGATGGCGTAATAAAACTTGGATATGACGTAGTTCACCCATACCAAGAATCCGCAGGTATGGATTTATATGAATACAAACGCAAATACATAAAGACCTTTACAGTTATGGGTGGGCTTGATGTTCAGGCAACTATCGGGTTTGGAAAATTAGATCACTTAAAAAGTGAGATAGAGAGAGTATTAAGTCTTTTCAAAGACGGTGGACTCTTATATTGCACATCACATTTCATTCAAAATCACTGCACAATTGAGGAACTAACATTCGCTTTTGATACGATATATAACTTTATCCGCAAACAATGATCGGAGAGCAACTATGATCCACAACAAGATTGATCTATGTGGTTTATGGAGATTTCAACCTGATCCGTCAAATGAAGGTGAGAAGGCGGGATATTACAATCCTGATTATGATTTCAGCCTTTGGCGAGAAATTCGCTTGCCATGTGATTTTGATTCATGTTCTCCCTATTTAGAGTCCTACGAGGGAACAGCTTGGTATATGCGAAAGGTAAATATGCCTGCGGACTGGAAAAATAAAAGGGTGTTAATTCAGTTTCAAGGTGCGAACTATCACACAAAAGTTTGGTTTAATGGAAAAGAACTTGGCGAAAATTTAGATGGATTTCTGCCTTTTTCGTTTCCAATTCAAGACTTAGCTAAATTTGGCGACCAAAATTTCATCATAGCGAAGGTTGATAATTATCGTAATCAAGGCGATGTCCCAGGCATCCAAAGAGGTTGGAGAACTTATGGCGGTATCCTGCGAGAAGTTGAACTTATATCTACTGAGAAGGCTTATATCAATAATATAGTCATAACTGCTGAACCTTTGGGTGATAATGGGAAATTCCTATTAAAATGTGATATAGCCAACGAATTTGGATATGATATTATATCCGAAATTGTCGTTGAAATTACGGATAACGAAGACAGAACGGTTGCAAAATTTCTGTCTGATAAGAAAAACGTAGGCACTGATTTAGAATTCCTTATTGAGGGAAAAATTGACAATATTCAAACATGGACTCCCGAAAATCCGAAACTCTATAAAGCGAAAACTCAGTTATATGCGGATGAAAAGATGATTGACGAAAAAATTATCCGTTTTGGATTTCGTAAAATTCAATCTGTAAATGGCAAACTTCTGCTAAATGATAAGCCTATATATTTGACGGGTTTTAATCGCCATGAAGATTGTCCTAAAACAAACATGGTCTTTGATTTAGAAATAGCAAGCAAGGATTTGCAGGATATGAAATCGGCAGGTGCTAATTTTGTCCGATTATGTCATTATCCCCATCATCCGAAGGAACTTGACCTTTGCGATGAGATAGGCTTGCTTGTTATGGGAGAAATACCGTTATATTGGTGGGACGGCTATAATGAAGGGGAAGAGAATTGCCAAAAGAAGCTTGAAACAGCTAAAAGGCAATTAAAAAAGATGATTGAGCGAGATATGAATCACCCGTCAATTATATTTTGGTCAGTCAGTAACGAAAATCAAGAGGAACGTCCAGAGGTTGCCGATGGGAATAGAGAGCTTGTTCGGTTTGCCAAGAAACTTGATCCGACCCGCCTTGCTGTGCATGTAAGCGATCATTGGCAAAAATACCCAAATTTCAGTGAAGATGATGTGATCTGCGTAAATGCTTATCCAAGCTTCAATAAAAGGGTATCAGAAGGGAAGATTAGTTATAACTTTTCAGAATCAACTAAATTTTGGCGTGAAGGCTTACAAAAATTGCACGAGCAATATCCAAATAAACCTATTCTTATAACAGAGTTTGGTTATCCATCATTTGAGGGAGTTAATAACAACGGACTTGGTGAAGACTCCCAATCATTAGCGATAGAGAAAGAATTTGAGGGGATGTCCGCTCATTATGTATGCGGTGCGACTATATGGTGCTGGGCTGATCATCCTTGGCCTCCGACGGTGTTTTCATTCTGCAATAATCTTGGGATAAGCCCCTTTGGTGTTGTCTCACGAGAGAGAAGAAGATTAAGGGCGTATTGGGTCGCGAGATCAATATTTAAAGAGAAACATGGTTATAAAGAAACGATTAGGATTCCATCAAGGGATATTACTCCTGCTGGTGATAATGTTACTATGATCAGGGACAATATGAAAAATATATTAGAAATACCGTTTCCCGATGGTTTTAGCATACGTCCTATGAAATTAGATGATGGTAGCCTTTGGACTGATATTGAAAGAGACGCGGAGATATATTTTCCTATAACAGATGATATATTTTACAACGAGTTTGGTCGCGATTTGCAGGCAACTCAATGGCGAGGCTTCATCATAACCAATGATAAAGGCGTCGGAGTTGGAACTATAACTGCATGGTATAATCGCAGGTTTAAGGGCAAAGATTACGGTCAAATACATTGGGTTGCAATTAGACCTGCATATCAAGGCAAGGGGCTTGGAAAATCCGCTTTATCTTATGCACTAAATTTGCTTGCACAATGGCATGAAAGATGCTTTCTCCAAACACAGACGAAACGTCTTAACGCAATTAAACTTTATTTGGATTTTGGCTTTGTTCCAGATATGGATATTCCTTATGCAGAGGAAATTTGGCGAGAGGTTAAAATCAATTTAAGGCATCCCGCTTTGGAAAGGCTTCCAATCTAATAATGTGATGTTTTATTGACTGTATGACATAAGTCTTATATAATATTTATCGGATAAATATCAATTAGGTAAAAATGTATTCCAACTTAATTACTAACTGATGATCGCATATTCTAATCTTGACTTTATCAGTAATTAAGCATTAGAAAAACCCTTCATTTTATTCAGGATAACATGTAAAATGTCATTTTGAGCGAAGCGAAAAATCTCAATTTTTATTCCCTTGAATTAGAAAACGTTGATTGTAGATTTTTTAAAAGAAAAAATGATAAAGATTATAGACAACATTAACGAATTAGAAAACATCATCCCTGATCTCGAGTCTATGCCTTTATTAGCGATAGACACAGAGACCACAGGGCTTGATCCATACAGATCAAAGGTCTTGCTTTTTCAAATAGGCGATTTAGAAAAGCAGTTCATTATAGATTGCAGAAAAGTTAGCATAGAACCTTTAAGAAAGATATTAGAAAGTGATAAGCCAAAAGTGCTTCAAAATGCCAAATTTGACTATAAAATGGTCAAGCATTCATTCAAAATTGAGATTGAGAATATGATTGACACTATGCTTATAGAGCAAGTCCTTATGGCAGGCAAATCTGATGGACAATTCGGATTAGATGATCTCGCTGAAAAATATCTTAATACGAGAATTGACAAGAGCGAGCGAAAATCCTTTATTGATCATAGCGGGGATTTCACCGAAAGCCAACTTGAATATGCACAAAACGACTTGATTTATGTCCTTCGCATCCTTGAAAGTCAAGTTAAGGCATTGGTCAAGGAAAATTTGCAGGAGACAGCTAAATTAGAATGTATGGCTATAAATGCCTTCGGCGATATTGAATATAACGGCATGCTTTTGGATAAAAACAAATGGTCTGAGATATTAGAAGAAGAATTTATGAAGAAAAAAGAGGCAGAGAAAATTTTGGATAGCATATTCAAGCCTATTTCAGAATTAGATTTATTCGGTGGATCGGTGAATATAAACTACGATAGCGACGAACAATTGAAAGATGCCCTTGAAAAGATCGGAATAAAGGTAAATGACACAAGTAAAGCGACTATATCACATATAGACCCAAAGATCGGACAAGCTATCTTAGATTATAGGGAACATCAAAAGGTTGTCTCTGCTTATGGAAAGGGATTTCTTGAACATATACATCCCGATACTGGGAGGATACATCCGACATTTCGTCAGTTGGGCGCGTCAAGCGGAAGGACTTCTTGTGCTGATCCAAATCTTCAAAATATCAAGGCAGATTCAAGATTTAGAAGCTGTTTTATCGCTCCATCGGGACGAAAATTGGTTATCGCCGATTATAGCGGTTGTGAGTTGCGAATAATAGCAGAATTAAGCAATGATGAGGTTTTTTTGGAAACATTCAGAACTGGTGGAGACTTACATTCTATCGTTGCATCGTCAATTTTCAAAAAAAACGTCAGCAAAACAGAAAATCCTGAGTTAAGACAAAAAGCAAAAGCGATCAATTTTGGATTAGCTTATGGTATGGGAGCACAAGGGTTAGCAGCGTCTTTGGAAATACCTGAGAAGGAAGCAGAAGAACTGCTTGAACATTACTTCAATAGCTATCCAAAGGTGAAAAAATATCTTGATGAATCCGCTAACATAGCATTAAAGAGAGGTTATTCTGTTACAATCGGAGGCAGGAAAAGATATTATGAGATAAAGGATCGGAACGATCAAAAAGAGATCGCATCTATAATCAGACAGGCGAAAAATGCACCAATACAGGGAACTAGCGCCGATATGACAAAACTCGCTTTGATCTGGATACGGAAGGCTATTAAAGAGAAAAATATAGACGCAAAGTTGGTAAATACAGTTCACGACGAAATTGTTTTAGAGTGTGATGAAAATGTCGCAGAGGAATCCGCACAAATTATGAGAGATTGCATGATAAAAGCAGGGGAGTATTATCTGCACAAATTGCCGATAGAAGTTGAATATGCCATCTCTGATTGCTGGCAAAAGTAGGTTTCAATGATCAATTCGGCTAATCAACGAGGAGGATATTAAAATGATACTGAAATTAGGGGCAACAACTCGTCCATGGCATACTTGGTCTTTTGATCAGGCATGTTCATCAATCGCCCATGTCGGATATGAAGAGGTCTCAATATATTCAAACGCAGGAAAAATTCCAGTTACATCGGCAAGTAGCCCAGAGGAAATAGCAGAGACGTCAGCTATAATAAAGAAATATGATCTTGTGCCGTCAATGCTGCTTGGCTCTCCAAGGCTTGATTTAAGCATGGATGATGCGGTGACAGATTTCAAAAAACTGATAGATAATGCATCTGCGTTAGGTTGTAAGTGGTTGATGAATGGGGGAACGGAAAATCCGTCTTTATATGATAAATTCTTTGAGATAATGCGTCAATCAGCACCTTACGCAAGTCAAAAAGGTATAGAAATATTGCTAAAACCACATGGTGGCTTGGGATTGACAGGCAAAGACCTTGTCAAAGCGGTTGAAATCGTCAATCATCCCGCTTTTCGTATATGCTATGACCCAGGGAATATAATTTATTACACCAAAGGTGCTGTCAGACCAGAGAGCGATGTTGATGACGTCGCTGAATTTGTCACATTTTGCATCATCAAAGATTGTCTTATCAAAGAAGATGGCAATCCAGATGTATGGATAATGCCGACAGAAGGGCTTGTTGACTTTCCAGTTGTTCTCGGGAAACTCGTAAAGGCAGGATTTAGAGGTCCTTTGCATGTTGAATGCCTTGGCGGAAGCGAACTTGATGACGTAAACGAAAGGGCATGGAAAACAAGAGAATGGCTTGAAAGATTGATGGAGAATCTTTAATGGTTAAAACAGGGTTGACCGTTTTATTAACCGAAAGATTTGACATTGTTGAGGGAAAATCCATCGGATTGATCACCAATTCAACAGGAGTTGATGAAAACCTTCAAGGAAATATATCGCTTTTAGCCAAGAAGGCGGATTTGAAAGCTATTTTTTCCCCTGAACATGGTCTTTGGGGAGCTGTTCAAGATGCCATCTCAATTCCATCAGTCCATTACAATCGTATTCCCATTTATAGCCTTTATGGCAAGACAAATAAGCCTACCGCCGAAATGCTCAAAGGCATTAATGCTATGATCTTTGATATTCAAGATGTAGGGGTCAGGTTTTATACCTATATTAGCACGATGGCAATGGCAATGGAAGCATGCGCAGAAAATGGCGTTGAGTTCATCGTCTTAGATCGCCCGAATCCAATAACGGGAAACGTTATA
>DTPJ01000520.1 GCA_011334435.1 Candidatus Poribacteria bacterium
GGGCATGATCTGTTCGCTTATTACTCCTGCTATTGAAAATTTAGCAGACCCATTAGGTTCGCCCTGTAACTCAACTGTGATCTTTTCTCCTGCTTTTCCGGGACTGCCCTTAACCGTGATTAACGCTATTTTGCTTTCCGTATCTATCGTGACATTTCCAGCATTTTTGGTAGTTGTATTGCCAAGAACATCAGTTAGGCTCACTGTTACTGCAACATTATAAACTTGGACACCCTTTGGTGCGACATAGTTTCCGATATAAACACCTGCTTGTGACTCAGTCATCGGAGAATTGACAACAACATCACCTATCGTAAACTTGGCTTTTCCATTAGCTTCGCCGACCATGACTATTACTATCGGCTCGCCAAATTTCGCAGGGCTTCCGCTTACCGTTACAGATGTGATTTGTGCAACCGTATCTATTGTAACTGTTCCTGCCTCTTTCGTAGCAACATTTCCAAAGGCATCTGTCAATTTGACGATCACTTTCGCATTGCTGACATTCGTTCCCTGCAAGACCTTATATTCACTGATATATTTCCCATTTGTAACTTCGGTCATCACAAGATCAGTTACTACATTTTCTATTGTCCATCTTACGCTTGATCCTGCTTCACCATAAACAGTGATCTTTATTACATCACCTGCTTTAGCTATATTCGGTGAAACCTCTGCGGAAGTTATAGTCGCTATTGTGTCAATCGTGACCCTTTGGCTTGTGTCTATCGCAGAATTGCCATACTTATTGGTAAGTATGACCGATACAACTGCACTCCAAACATTGACATTTTCAACTGCTGTATATGTGCCTACATAAGTGCCGGGCGTGGTTTCCTGCATTAACACATTAGATATAACCCCTGCTATTGAGAATCTTGCCTCGTTTCTGGCTTGACCTGTTGCTGTTACTCTTATAACTCCGCCTAATTTTGCAGGACTTCCTGTTACTGTAACTGATGATATATAAGTCGGATAGTATGGCATATACTTTAATATAGTGCCATTTGCTCCGACGATCCAACCTGTCTCTGGATTTGTAAAATATACCGATCTGAGTGCTTTGTTTGTCCCACTGTCTATCCTAACCCATGTTGTACCACCATCTATTGTATGTAGTATAATGCCGTTATTGCCTACGACCCACCCGTAGTTAGAGTCAATAAAATCTACATCATAAAGCGTCTCAAAATTCACGTTGCTATTTTGACGAACCCATGTCAGACCGCCATTTATTGTCCTTAGAATAGTGCCATTTGTTCCAACTGCCCAACCTTCATTGGCATTCACAAAGTCAAGTCCAAGTAAGGCTTCTGTTGTCATGCTTTGTTGTGGTGTCCATGTCTGCCCGCCGTCAATTGTCCTTATTATTGTGCCATAACTTCCAACAGCCCAACCTTGATTGTAATTTACGAAATCCACATCAAATAGATCAAAAGTCTGATTGCTATTTTGATAACTCCAAATGCTATCATTTATAGTCCAAACATTTCCAAATTCTCCTACTGACCAACCTTTGATGGGATTGATAAACTTAATAGACCAAAGCGTGTTAGCGATACTATAACCTATTTGATTCCAAGAAAGCCCACCATTTGTCGTCTTTAATATAGTGCCATATTGCCCAACTGCCCAACCTGTAAGCTGATCAACGAAAAATACACTGTTAAGTGTCCTTGCTGTTCCGCTATCTTGGAATGTCCAAGCTGTCCCTCCATTTATGCTATTGATTATTGTCCCGTTATATCCAACTGCCCAACCGCGATTTTCGTTGATAAAGAAGACGTCATAAAGATCGTTGACGATGTTTGCCTGTTGAACTTTACTCCAAACTCCGACATTGACATATCCGGGGTATACGCCATCGCCGTAAAGTGAAACGGTTGTTACTGCTTCGTCTGGATCGTTGCTTACTAATGTCAATGTCGCTGTCTTAGACCCCAAAGATATGGGAGCGAAACTTACCTGAACTAAAAGAGAAGTCCCGCCTAAAATAGTTGCACTACTTATCGTTGTGAACTGGCTATTGCTTGATGTTATACTCGTTATTTGTAATGGTGCATTGCCCCTGTTATATATGCGGAATGTCTTTATTAGGGACTTTCCAACTTCTACTGATCCAAAGTCTATGCTAAAAGGATATATCTCTATATCAGGGACAGGCATTTCATAGCCTCTGCCTTGAAGCGAAACTGTTACAGTCTGTTCATCGGGATCATTGCTCTTTATCGTCAAAGTAGCGGTCTTTAAGCCTGTCAATACTGGTGAAAATCTTATTGAAATAGTGATATATTCGCCGACAGGGACATTTTGTGAATCCCATATAACAGCGAATTGCTCATTGTTCGTTGTCATACTATTTAGGACAAGCGGTAAGTTTCCATCGTTGAATATATTAATATATAAAACCTTTGATTCTCCGACTTGGACGTCTCCAAAATCTAAACTTGTATTAGATAGTCTAATATCTGGTGCTGGCGGACTTATGCCTTTGCCTTTAGCTGTGAGCGTCTTTGTCGGTTCATCGGGATCATTGCTTGATATTGTTATAACTGCCTCTTTTTGCCCTAATGATGTCGGCTTAAACTCCACTGGAATAACCGCTATTCCACCTGCAGGAACATTTGGATCGTCTAATATTGTAAATTGATTATCATTTGTTGTTATCCTATATATTTCCAGTGTTGCATTGCCATCGTTATATATGTTAAAGCTTTTTATCGCTGTTTTTCCGACTTCCACATCGCCGAAATTTAGGACGCTTGGCGATACCTTTATATTTGGAGTTGGAAGGACTACGCCTATTCCCTGAAATGTTAATGTAATGTTTGGCTCATCAGGGTCATTAGATAAGATAGTTATAACACCTGCTTTTGATCCTGATGATGTCGGCGTAAATTTGACTGATATTGTTATGAATGCCCCTGCTGGAACATTCGCTACTCCCGTCACTGTGAATTGGGCATTGCTTGATGT
This sequence comes from Candidatus Poribacteria bacterium, assembly GCA_011334435.1. Classification (GTDB taxonomy): domain Bacteria; phylum Poribacteria; class DTPJ01; order DTPJ01; family DTPJ01; genus DTPJ01. Next base: position 2,977 of record DTPJ01000520.1, read on the forward strand.
TATGCTGGTTATTTGAAGCAAGGCATCGCCTAAATTCTGTATTTGAAAATTCTTTGTGAGTGATTTTCCAACTTGAACCTCGCCAAAGTTTATATTCGTCGTTGATAGATTGATGTCTGGTGCTGGAACTCTAAATCCTGTCCCTTGCAGATTTACCAAAACCAAAGATTCATCTGGATCATTGCTGTTAATACGTAAAACAGACGCTTTATTTCCTATTGAGTTAGGCGTGAACCTAATTGTGACAGCTATACTGCTATTTGGATTAACGTTGGAATATCCCAAAACTGTAAATTGCGGGTCATCTGATGTTATGCTGTTAATGTTCAAAACACCTTTGCCATCGTTGAAAATAGTCAACAGTTTATCGGAATTTTTGCCAACTTCTACGTCGCCGAAGTTTATATTATCGCTTGAAACACGTATATCTGGCGTAAGTGTCCCAATCCCTTTAAGATTCATAAAAACTACTGATTCGTCGGGATCATCGCTCCTTATTATAAATCTCGCAGTCTTTTGTCCAGTTGACAATGGCTTAAATCTTGCCCTGATCAATAGGCATTCTCCGGGATTAAGGTCTGGGTAATTTATGGTCAATGACGGATCGTTTGGCGAATACTCAACATTAATAAATTGCTCATTAGAACCTATAAGTGCCAATATTGACGCCTCGTCCAATAATTTTATGATATGAGGGTCTATCGGGTCTATTATGTTTGAATGTGTTTTGATATAAGTCAATAGTTTGAATTGATTGTCAGTCTCCGCTATGCTGATCAATTTTAGCGGTGCGTTCCCGTCATTATGGATTTGGAATATCCTATCTGTGAATTCGCCGACTTCCACTGACTCAAAATCTAATCCGATCTGCTTATCTGGAAGCAAAGGCAGAACTCGTATATCTGGGATTATTGGCTCTGCATCGTTGACCGTTATAGTGACGCTTTCTAAGTCAATTGCTCCGCTGGTATCATTAACTATGAAAATTACGATAAAATCCTTCTTTTGTGCATTGACGACAGTATCATATCCGGGCTTCCATCTAAACACTCGTTGTGTATTGTTAAATGTTGCCCCGGGAGGCATCCCTGAAACAGAGTAAGTCAAAGCATCTCCATCAGGATCAACTGCACTGACTGCAATTATCAATTCTACCCCTTCATTGACAGTCCTATTCCCAATTGGATTGAGTATCGGTGGGCGATTGACATTTTTAACGGTTATAGTGATCTGCTCGCTGGCTATGTCTGTGCCGTCTGTGACAAAGAATGTTATAAGATATGTCCCAGCTTGGTTATAATCAGGATTGAATGTAAATACACCTGTTGATGAATTGAAAGTTGCATTTTGCCATAATGTGCTTGTTGAGAAAATAAGTGCATCGTTTTGATCTGCGTCTGTCGCTGTAACCTTAAATTGCAAGACTTCGCCCTCATTTACTTCTTTATTACCAATCGGATTTAACTTAGGCTTTGAATTTAAGACGGTTGCGGTAAATTCAACTGCTGGTGCATTCCCTGATGTTACTCTGACACGATTTACCTCTTTTGTCAAACCGAGTTTCAATTTAACACTGGCTATTCCTGCGGTATCTGTAACAGTGCTAACCTCATTGCTATATGATGGTGAAATTTTTGATACTAATCCACCGCCTGATACTACCGTAAATTTAACCTCTGCAAGCGGCAAAGTCTTGCCATTAACATTAAGAATTTTCACTACAAGAGGATTTGGAAGTATCGCCCCTGCATATCCTGATTGATTATCCCCTGAAACAATGACGATGCTATCAGGCTGTAATGGACTTGTTGTCCTATCAGCAATGGACAACCCGATCATAGAAAAATACATCATTAAAAACACAAGAAGGGTAATTAATCTATAATTTTTTTTATCTATATTTTGGGACATATCAATATCACTCCTCAGCGGTTTTTCAGTTTAAGAAATACGAAAGGATATATAAGCAAGATTTTAGGGATATGTGAACTGCATATATACTCATATTCACAATCCCTAAAAAATACGATTATTGAGATGATTTGAGTATAATATTATCAAAAGTGCAATTATTGTGCCATATATATAAAATGTGGAAGTCTATCAAAGCTAATAAAATTATGGTCTTATAAATTCTGATATTTTATAAAAAACAAATTGTATCAAATTTTTGATATTGACTATCAAATTTTTGAATCATCAAATGATTTCGCTAAGATTATTTAGCTTGGAATAGAATTAGAATGGAAAATGAAATTCTCAATCATTAGAATATTGGCTTTTTTGATTTCTCAGGTTTTTCTACGGTATCCACAAAACCATAAAGTTCTATCTCTTGTATCTCAGGGAGAGCATCTAATTGAGCATCAACTTTATGAATGATCTTGTTTTCATCTCTGACAATTCCTGGTCCAACAAACCTGCTTCCGTGCGTATCTGAGATAAATATCCTTATTTTATCAGTAACCACCTGAGTATTGACAACGATCTTAGGCTGTTTATTACCCTTAAAGCTATTAATAATCTTCCAATCTCCCTCTTTGCCCTTATATTCATAAAGAATGAAGTTCGCTATATTAGTATTATAGATTACAATTCTTCTTATTGATTTTTTCTCTGGCAGAGAGATAACTATTCTAGTATTATTGCTAACAGTATTAAGATCGCCATCAACTGCCTCAGGTGCATCGCATTCAACACCCGGCATAAGGGCATAGTTTTCGCTTAGTTGCTGAGGTGCAAAAACCTTCTCAAAATTTGCACACCCAGCAGAAAATAATAAAATAAGAATCAATAACCAATAATTAGCCTTTACATATTTCATAAACATTTTATTCTATCGGTATAACACCTTCCACTGAAATGACCATAGATACAGAAACAACCCCTCTTGATACTGGAGAGCCATTTGAACTAATACTAATATTTCCAGTATAAGTTCCTGGCGGTCCTCTTCTGACTACCATTACATATATTCTTGTTGACCCATAAGGACCAGTAGTTCCTCCTTTGATTTCAGATTTCCACCCTTCTTGATTAGGATCTCTGCTAATAAATAGCCAATTTCGGTCAGAAACTGCATTCCAAATCAACGTTCCTCCGCCTGTATTAGTAATTCTAAACTCTAATAATGTTTCTTTACTACCGAAGTCAAGTTTATCAGGATTTAGTGCCAAAGATGGAGGAGGAACAGACATTATTACAGATACTTGTCCCACTCCAGCATTGGAATTAACGGTTATTTCAGATTTGTAATCGCCCGAATTCATACCTGCTCTATTAACAGTAACAGTAACATTAGCGGAATTCCCAGCAGTTAGTGAACCTGACATTGGATTTGCTGATAGCCAATTAGGAAGCTTTCCTGTATCTATAAACCAAGTTAAAGTTCCTCCACCTGTATTAGTTATCGTGAAAGTCTTCTGTGTAGTAGTTGTGCCGAAATCCAATGAAGTTGGCGATATGCTCATTGACGGACTGGCAATAAGCATTGTAACTGGCACTTGACCATCACCAACATTTGTCTTTATTGTTATTGTGTCCTTATATGTGCCGGGATTAAGATTGCCCCTTGTCACAGTTACAGTAATAGAGACAGATTTCCCAGCATCTAATGATCCACTTGTCAGACTTAATGATAGCCAAGTCTGTGTTTTAGAAGCTGACCAAGTTAACGTCCCTCCACCTGAATTAGTTATAGTTAGGGTTTTTGTAGTCTCTGTTCCAGAGAAAGTTAAAGAAGTCGGACTAAAAGCTAATCCCGGTATTGCCATTGAAACCGCTATATTTCCACTTCCGCCGTTAGATGTCAGAGCAATTGTATCCGCGTAAGTGCCTGGCGCTAAATCGGTTCTGTTTACTGTGGCAGTAACGTTGATTGATTGCCCTGCGGATACAGACCCCGTTGTAGGTGTAATCGTTAACCAGTTAGCTTTTTTCGTTGCTTGCCATGTCAATACTCCGCCACCAGAATTTGTTATCGTAAATGTCTTTTGATTAGTGGATGTCCCAAAATCAAGTAACGTCGGCGTAAATGATAATTTAGGTATTCCCATTTTAACAGATACAGAACCGCTTCCGCCGTTATATGTAATAGATATAGTATCTGAATAATCACCGGGCGATAAATCTGTCCTTGAGACGTTGACAGTAACATTAATTGATTGTCCTGCTGCAACTGTCCCGCTCGTAGGAGTGAAACTCAACCATGCTTGACTCTTTGTCGCCTGCCATATAAGCGAGCCAGCACCAGTGTTAGAAATTGTGAACGTTTTTTGTGTATCAGATGAGTCAAAATCAAGCATAGTCGGAGACAGACCCAGTCCTGGAACAAGTATAGTCACCGGAATTTTGGCATTGCCACCGTTAGATGTTATTGTGATTGTATCGGTATGAGTTCCCGGAGTAATGCCTTCTCTACCTATCCTAGGCACTGACACAGTGACAACTTTTGTCTCTCCTGCTTGGTTAAATCCACTCGTTTGAGATAAACTGAGCCATGAAATTGACTTAGATAAAGACCAAGATAATGATCCACTACCAATATTTGTGATACTCAGGTTAATTTCAGTTTCTGTTGATCCAAAATCAATTGATGTCGGAGTATAAGATAAACCGGGGACGTCTATGTTCACTTTAACACTGCGATCACCAGCGTTTGATGTCATAGCGATCGTGTCAGTATAAGAGCCAGGCTTTAATCCTGTCCTTGAAACAGTCACAGTCACAAATGCAGA
>DTPJ01000517.1 GCA_011334435.1 Candidatus Poribacteria bacterium
ATTCTCTGAAGACAATATTGTTTTTGCTATGTCTATTGAAGAATTAATGATATTCTCTATCCATCGTTCTACATTTCTTCTTTTATCCCTTTCTTGATTATATCCTTCTTTTGAAAGGTTCTTAAAACTTTCGTAATCTTCAAGTTCCTCTCTAAGAAAAGTGAGATGTCTTATTAATCTTATTTTATGATCTCTTTCCATTTTTGTTTATCTTCCTGATGGTCTGTCTGGTCCGTTGCCGTATTTGCCAGAGAATTCGCCTATAAGTGTCTGTTTTGGCATTGTTTGGGCAACAAAACTACAATTCCTAGCGATTGCCTCAAATACTTTATTCGCTATGATCCGATGACCGAGATCGTTTGGATGACAATGATCGTTGTCAACCATCCAATCAACGCCAACCTGTGCGGAATATATGTCAGCTAAAATCAGATTATTTGCCTCTGCTAATTGCTGAATGACGAGGTTAAAAACTTCTGTAACCTCATAATTGCTTTCTTCCCAGCCCGGACATTGACTATATAATATCTCGTGCATATAATAGACGTTCAATACAACAATTAACGGATCAATCTTTGCACGAATGCGATCTATAAGCTCTTGATATGCCTTTCGGAACACCTCAACAGGCGTCCCACCTCTTGAATCATTAAGTCCATAAGATATGAACACCAGGTCTGGATTTAACGCGATGACGTCGCTATCAACCCGTTCAAGTGCCGAAGGTTTCGCAGAGTGGACATAAGAAGGACAATCAGGCGTAAGGACATTGCTACCGATGCCCTGATTTATTAACTCAATCTTTGAACCCTGAAATTCCTCAAGCATTGATGTTACAAGATTGACCCAACACTTATCTTTTGAAGATGCAGAATAGCCCCATGTTGAGCTTTCACCGATAGCGACTATTCGTTTTATCGGATCAGAACACATATCTTTCTGTCTTTTAAACATGATACTACATTTCCTTATAAAAATTTACATCAGTCAGCTGAATTAAAAAATGCTTATCTTATAAAATATCAATATCCACGCCAGCAATAAAGGCATACCCTATCTTTTGGCAGACCGATCGCCTCTACCATATCGTCTAATAATTGGTATCTTAAAGTTGTAACTCCCAAATCGTTTCTAATCCATTCAACCATTTGTTGATATTTTGTTGAGTTATGATCAATGTATTCGCTGACATCATCAATGTTACGTCCTTCTAACGCAAAGATTGCCCGACGTGCAGCTAATTCATTAATGCTTCTCGTTGATGATAGATAAACACAAGGGAACATCAATGGTGGACATGCTGGTCTAATATGTAACTCTTTGGCATTTGCCCCCCATAGCTTTTTAACAGTCTCATTCTTCAATTGTGTTCCTCTGACAATGGAGTCTTCACAGATCACTATTCTTTGATTTTTGATAATATCCTCAATAGCGATTAACTTCATCCTTGCGATATAATCTCTTTCTTGTTGTGAGACGGGAGTATAGCTTCTGCCGTAAGAGGGAGTATATTTTACAAGTGGTCTCCTAAAAGGTATGCCTTTTTCTGCTGCATAACCTAATCCATGCCCTACGCCTGAATCGGGAACACCTGACGCATAATCCGCATCTACGTCATCTCGCCTTGCTAAAGCTCGCCCGCATCTTTCCCTTACTAATTCTACATCAATTCCATCAACACAGGAAGCCGGAAAACTTGTATATATCCAAAGAAATGCACAAACTTGAAGATTATCAGGGTTTCCCTCTTTTACTACCGAGAAACCGTCTTTTGATATAACATCAATTTCACCCGGCTGAAGAAATTTGACGGTATTATATCCTAAATTGGCAAAGGCACATGTTTCAGAAGCTACCGCGATACTATCATCTCTAACACCGATCGCTAATGGAGTGCGTCCGTATTTGTCCCTGCCCGCATAAATAGTCCCATTTTGATCTAATATAAGAACCGATGCAGAACCCTTAATTTGATCAAATAAATCGTTAATTCCTGTGACATAGTCTTTTCCCTGTGCAATAATCTTCGCTGCGACTTCTACGGAGTTAATTTTACCATCGCTCATTTCACTGAAAACATGACCATTTTCTTGAAGCATTTTTGCGACTTCATCAGCATTTGTTATCATTCCTAAAAGCACGATAGCGAAATTTCCCATTTTAGAGCCAACGATCAAAGGTTGAGACTCTCTAACACCAGTAATAACACCTATTCCTTGATTTCCCTTCAATTCTGATAGCGTATGGACAAATTTCCCTCTGAACTGTTCAGAACCGATTCTATGAATCTCTTGTTTAAAGCGGTCACTGAGGACAACCAGACCAGCCCTTTCTGCTCCCATGTGGGAATGATAATCAGTCCCATGAAATAAATCTGTAACACAATCCTTTTTACTTACAACACCAAAAATTCCAGACATTTATTTCCTCCAATAGATTTTGTTGATGATTTATAATACTCTTATTACATAATTTCCTCTTTTATCGCCTCTATTTCTTCTTTGGCATTATTAAGCCTAACGTATGAGGCGGAAAGCCAATTTTCATGTTCGTTGATCTCTTTTCTTAAATTACATATCACCTTTGACACTGCACTTGGAGCTGGTCCTCCTATATGATCCTTCAAGCGAACGTTTTTCTCTGGGATACTGAGATCCTCAAAATCTGCTTGGCTTATCAATAGATCAAGCCCATCTTCTTTTAATGCTTTGTTTATCGCGGAAAGCGTGATCTCGCCTTCTGCATCAGATAATCGGACTGCGTCTGCGACGATATGGTATGCTTGCCTGAATGGCAGATTGAATTTCCTTGTAAGATAGTCTGCGACATCAACCGCATTTAAGAATCCTGAAGTCGCTAATTTTCGCATAACATCTTTGTTTACCTTCATTGTCTTGATGATTTCGCGTATAACCACAGGTGCTAATTCACATTCAGAGATAAGGTCAAAAATTAGATATTTCGTATATTGACTATCGCGATTATATCCCGATAAACTGCCTTTGGCTATCTCAAATATCGCTTGTGTAATTCCGTGAGCGATCGCTGTTTTTGCCCGAGTGACTTCAAGAGATGCAGGATTTCGTTTCTGAGGCATTATTGAACTTCCGCCTACAAATCTATCGTCTAATCTGATCATATTTGCCTCTGTTGTCGTCATAAATATAATATCCTGACAAGCGATACTGAGATGATTCATCATAAAACTTATCGCAGATGCCATCTCCGCTTCTGCTTCCCATCTTGACGATACACAATCAATGCTATTTTCCTGCACGCTATCAAATCCTAATAGCCGAGTTGTCAATTCCCTGTCAAGTTTCCATGATGTCCCATATCCAGCAGCTGACCCTAATGGATTGATATTTATAATGGAATATGCAAACTCAAATCGTTTTATATCTCGTTCAAGTGCCTGTGCATAAGATACTAACAGATGAGCGAAAGTTGAGATGGTCGCATGCTGATAATGTGTAAATCCCGGCATCACTGTTTCAAGATGTTGTTCTGCGACACATAGCAAGACATCTATGAGTTCAATCAGATTGCTTATCATTAAAAGGGCTTTATCCCTAAGAAACATCCTCATATCACAGACTATTTGATCATTGCGACTGCGACCAGTATGTATCTTGCGACCTATTTCCTGATCAAAATTTTCAATGATATAGCTTTCAATATTCATGTGGACGTCTTCTTTTTTAGGATCAAGCCTGAATTCCCCTTTTTCGTATAACTCTTTAACCTTTTGTAAAGATGACAGTATTAATTTTATATCATCTCTGTTGAGTATGCCCTGTTTATAAAGCATTATGTCATGAGCAGTTGTATTCCAAATATCATAAGGTATTAATATTTCATCAGCCATAGGGATTGATTTTACGTCCCTTCCAGCAGAATACATAACAGCGAGTTCTTCGGGTTTTCCTGCCAACCTATGTCCCCAAACAACGCCCATTAAAAATCCTCCTTATTTCAATTATTAGATGATGGTGATACGAAAAGTGTTTTTTCATTCGTATATACAACAAAGCCCGGCTTTGCACCTTTGGGTTTTCTAACGTATTTAATCCATGTATAATCAATCGGCACAACGCTTGAATGTTTTGCTTTACTAAAATTTGCTGCAAGGACTGCTGCCTCTAACAATGTCTTTCTCGGAATGTCAGGTCTTTTCTCTGGATTTTTTATGACAACATGTGAGCCTTCAATCTGTTTTGCATGTAGCCACATATCATTTGGCGAACTCTCCTGTTTAACAAGAAGATCATTCTCTTTATCATTCCTGCCGACATATATCAAGAAATTCTCAGATGACCTGAACCGTCTGAAAGGCAATGATTCCTCTTTAGCCTTTTTTGTCCCAACAAATTTCTCTTTTAAAAGCTTTCTTTTCGTCAATTCAGACCTTATATCATAGAGCCTGTCTATATCCTCTGCGGATTCTATCTTTTGGATTATGTCTCCGAGATAACCCAATTCAGACTTATTTTTCTCCGATAATTTCGCTAATATATCCCTGCTTTTTTTGGCTTTCTTGTAATTTTCAAAATATCTCTGTGCGTTATCCGATGGACTAAGTTTTTCGTCTAATTCTATTGTGATGTTAGAGCCAGTAGGATCATAAATGTTAGAAAGAGAAACCTCTTTTTGTCCACGTTTAATATTGCTAAGATTGGCAATCAAAACATCGCCCTTTATCTTTAATGTTTCTGCATCTTCCGCAGTTTTCATCTGTTCATCTATCAAATCCTGTTTTTCTTCAAGATCGGTAATTTTTTTCTTGATGACCTGAATAAGCGAATTCTTCTCTGCAATATAGCGTTCTCTCGCTATTAAATGTTGATAGTAATATTCAAGAGCTTTGCTTATAGAGTCAAAATTCTTTTGTTCTAATCCATCATTTAGGGCATAATCAATAGCTGATATTGATTCTATATTGCCATTTTTATCTATTCCGACATTAGGATAATACTTTGAATCCGATATTAAAGACCTGATATAATCAAAAGATTTGAACAAAGATTCAGGGGAATCATCATCGGACATCGCAACAATAACGTTTGCAAGCGATGGACTCATACCTTGAATATATTTGATAAGGTTTTTTGTTATGTGTGCTTTGTCATTTATGTGTGCTTTGTCATTGCCGATAATTTTGATAAATGTTTCTTCATCAATTTTGAAGAGATCATATGCCTGATTGGAAGGTGGAGATTGATATAGCTCTCCCGGCAAAATTTGTCTGTATCTGCTCATATTTTCGTCAATATGCTTCATACTTTCAAGTATCTTATTTGTGTTTCCATCAATCAAGATGACGTTGCTATGTTTCCCCATAAATTCTCCAATAAGTATCTTTGACGCATGATCAATAATATCTTCTGGAGGGATAATATGTATTCTTATTATTCTATCAAAGTCTATTTGCTCTATGAGTGATATTTTGCCTTTTCTAATATGTGTTTGAATAAAATCGGCAAAGTGCCAACGTTTGTTAGTTTCTGGTGGCGTTTCTATTAGATGTGTCCTTGCATATACGGGATGTATTGAAAAAAGAAGGTTAAATGTCTCATTGTTGTTAGATATTTTTAGGCTAAATTCATCTGAAGATGATTGACGGACACTCAGTATCAGTCCTCCTAAGATCGTCTTGTTCAATTCTGATATAACAGCTCTCAATATCAAACTATCAAAAGACATTGTAATTTCCTAAATATATTTTCAAAGTGTCTTTGTGTTTAAATCCATTCACGAGACCCTATTAATTAAATTTTTAGCAATTAAATTATATGCTAAAATGCGACAAAATGCAAACATGATATTCCGTAAATTAATATTGACAATAATAAAAGCTATATGCTAATTTTAGCTTGTGTTAAATAAGGTTTTGCAGTTCACAATATTTATGAATTTCGGTTTATATCATTTATTGCCTTTATCATTTTCAGGTAGTGAATATTAGATAATGGTTGAATGGCTTTTAAATTTCATCGGATCAATGGGCAACTGGGGCTATATAGCCATGTTTACTGTGGCTTTCCTTGAATGTTCAGCTTTTCTCGGTATGGTTGTTCCCGGAGAAACACTTGTTGTAATTGCTGGATTTTTATCTGTTCAAGGCTATTTTGATATTAAAACCTGTGCTATATTTATATGTTTAGGGGCAATATTTGGGGATTCATTTGGATATGCCCTTGGACGTATACTTGGACGAGGTTATTTTGAAAAGCATAAAAGGTTTCTTTTCTTAAAATACAAGCATATTAAGAGGGTTGAGGAATATTTCCAAAAACATGGTGGAAAAACTGTGTTTCTTGGCAAGTTCATTGGATTTCTCAGATCATTTGGACCGTTTACCGCAGGCATGTCAAAGATGCCATATAAAATTTTTGCAGTTTACAATATTTCCGCTTGTATTATTTGGGCGTTAGTTTTCTCATTATTGGGATATTTTTTCGGGTTAAGCTGGAAAGCAATAGAAAAATGGTCTGGAAGAGTTGGAGTTTTCATATTCTTTATCTTGATTGTAATTGTCGGATTTGGTAGGATATATACTTGGATTGTCAAAAAACAATCTGAATTGAGAGTCTGGTTTTATAATAAATGGCGTGATCTATCTGAATCTCCTAAATTTAAAATTTTTTTCACTGAAAATAACCGCTTTATAATATTTATTAAAAAAAGGCTTTCACCCGAAGGTTATCTTGGGATACACCTGACAGTTGGATTGATCCTCAGTATCCTTTGCGTTTGGTTATTTGGCGAAATAACGGAAGATGTTGTTAATAACGAACTGCTAACCCATATTGATCAGTGGGTATTAGATCATATCCTTTATTTTAGGACTGAAACTTTAACAAAGGTTATGATCTTTGTTACACATTTTGGCGAATGGGTTACCATTGCAATAGCAAGCGTGATTATTACTGCACTTTTAGCCATAAGGAAACTTTATGTTGTAATTATTGGATATGCAATTGCGGTAACTGGCGGTGGCGGATTGGATTATGTGCTAAAATATGCGGTTCAAAGAACCCGACCGATAGATGATGCAACACTTATAAACGTTAAAGGGTTCAGTTTTCCTAGTGGTCATGCTATGCTTGCTATGGTATTTTATGGTATGGTCTCTTATTTTATAATAAGGCAAATCAAGCAATGGAAATTCCGTATGCTTGTTGTTGTTATAATGGGATTTGTAATATTTCTTATCGGATTTTCAAGATTATATCTTCAAGTTCATTATCTTAGCGATGTTATCGCAGGCTTTGTTGGTGGGCTTTTTTGGCTTACTGTATGTGTTACTGGACTGGAAATTTATCGCAGACGAAAATTATATAGAATTCAGGAGGGATAAGATATGAAAAGGGTTTTTGTAATTACAATGGCTTTTGTATTTGTCTTATTTTTATTAAACTCTATGTGCTTGGCGGAAGAGGCTGAGAAAAAATCTGATGAAAAGGCAAAAATTGAGCCTAAAATGGAAATTAGAGAGTTTCCCGAACCCGTTAGAGAATTTGAAAGAGATGAAAGTAGAATTTTATATGAATTACGGGATATGATCAGACAACAGAATGAAGAAATCCGTCAGCTTAGGGATGAAATTTTCAGGCTACGTAGGATGATTGAAGAGAGAATGCCAATCCCTCAGCCACAGATTCGCAGAGGAGAAGGCAGACCCCCTAAAAGATTAGATGAAGGGCGACCAC
>DTPJ01000159.1 GCA_011334435.1 Candidatus Poribacteria bacterium
AATTAGTTAAGAATAAAGAAATTAGCCCTATTTTCAGGTGAATTCCTGTATAGGGCTATTTTTATGTCTTCGGCAAGAATTGCATTGAGTAAAACAAGGCTTAAAAGTTCTCCAATTGATCCCTGTTATTAACATCAAATAGACATTCATTAACTCTTGATCCAATCCATAAATTCCCTTAAAATATTGATGAAATGAAAATACCGAGACTGAATTGATACAAAAATCATAACTGAGGAGAGAATCATTGGAAAGAGAAAAACCATATTTCATGTCCATTGATTTAAGCACTACTGCGTGCAAAGTCCTGGTCTTTAATTCCTCAGGTATTCCCGTCGCAGAATCCCATCAAGATATGCCGTTATTTTATCCCAGACCTACTTGGATAGAAGCAGATGCTAATGATTGGTGGAATATCACCGTTAAATGCATCCGCGAAGTATTAGACAAAATTCCATCATCTCAAATTGCAAGCATCGGAGTATGTGGATTGATGCATGCCCTTGTGCCAGTAGATAGATCAGGAAATCCGTTAGATAGAGTTATGCTTTGGATGGACCAACGATGCAAACCTCAATGTGAATGGATAAAAGAAAAAACTGCTGATCGCTTAATCCCTACTTACCTTTCTGCCCCAAAGCTTAAATGGTTAGTTGAAAATAAACCAGATGTGGTCGTCAACACATATAAATTCATGTTTGGCAAAGATTTTATCAGATTAAAATTGACAGGTGAATTCGCTACTGATGAGTCTGACGCAGGAGGCTCAGCTTTATTTGATAGTAAAAGAAAATGCTGGTCAGATGAGATGCTAAATTTGATCGGGATACCGATTGACAAGATGCTCCCCATCAGAAACTCAACAGATGTTGCTGGTTATGTTACAGAATCATCAGCAAAAGAGACAGGACTAAAAAAAGGAACGCCAGTTGTGATCGGTGCGTCTGATGTCAGAAGCACACTTATTGGTGTCAATATATACGCTCCCAAGCGAGTCTGCCTCTACATGGGAACAGCTGCATGGGTGGCAATATCCGACGAAAAAGGGTCAGTCAATTGGGGCGGTGCGACTGCAACGTTCGGAGTAGGGTTAAGATGGTGCAATGAATTGTTTGATAACTCCATGACTTACTCACAAATGGTTGAACTCGCTGGAAACGCTTCTCCCGGCTCTGATGGATTGATATTTTTTCCACATTTGATGGGTGAAAGATGGCCTAAGTTCAACTCTTATGCAAAAGGCACGATTTTTGGACTTACATTATCACATCGGAAAAAGCATATAATCAGGGCAATATTAGAGGGCAATGCCTATCTTATAAGACAGATCATTGAAAATTACGGCATTCATCGTGTTGAAAATATTACTGCAACAGGTGGATGTGCAAAAAGCAAACTCTGGTTACAAATAATTGCAGATGTGACAGGCAAGACAATATCCGTCCCGAGAGTCACAGAAGCGACCGCCCTTGGTTCTGCAATATTATCCGCAATAGGTATTCGCTTTTTTGATTCATTAGACAATGCAATAAAAGAATGGGTATATATTCAAGATTTCTGCTTTCCTAATAACAACGTGAAAGAAATTTATGACAAAGCTTACAGATTATATTGTCGGATAGATAACGCTTTGGAGGAATTCTATCCAGAAACCGTTAATTGATCTTAATCATACAATAGGATTTAGCTATGGACTTATTACTTGGATTGGACGTCGGAACTACTGCAACAAAATCATTGCTTATTGACATTAAGGGCAATATTATCGCATCTTCATCTTATAACTATAGCCTGATCACTCCACAAAAAGACTTTGTTGAACAAAATCCAGAGGACTTATGGCAGGGCGTTATCGCCACTACTCGCAATGTTTTAGATCATACAAATTCAGGCGATAAAATCTTGGCTATAAGTTTTTCTACGCAAGGCGGGACGCTTATTCCTGTTGACGGCAAATTTAATCCTGTGTATAACGCAATCAGTTGGATGGATCATCGTGCATATAAACAGGCGAATGAGATGAGAGAGACTTTAGGCGATGAAAAAGTATATAAAAAAACTGGTTGGGCTATCTATGACGGTCTCCCTTGGCTGAATATTATTTGGTTAAGGGAAAATATGCCCGATGTCTTCATATCTACAAAGTATTTTATGTTCGTCAACGATTTTATAATCCATAGGCTGACAGGTCAGATGTGTATGGACCCTTCAAATGCTGGCATAACTCAACTTTTTGATATAAAAACCTGTCAATGGGATAAAGATATGTTGGATTTATCGGGGATCACAGCAGATCAACTGTCACCTGTCCAAAAATCGGGTTTTGTTGTCGGAGAATTGACACAAAAGGCAAGTGCGGAAGTTGGATTGCCAAAAGAGACATTGATAATCAACGGGGCGCATGATCAATATTGTGCTGCATTAGGATCAGGAGTCATCAATCCCGGTGATGTGATGCTGTCATGTGGGACTGCGTGGGTAATATTAGGCGTAATGGACAAGCTAAATTTTGACGAGAAAATGAGATTATCAATAAGCCCACATATTGTCAAAGATAGATGGGGTGCGTTAAAATCTATGGGTGCTGTCGGCTCATGTATGGAGTGGTTTCTTGATAATATTTGGTGTCGTGGCGATAGAGAAAAAGATATTTATGACAGGCTTAACGTTTCTGCAAGCGAATCACAAGTTGGGTCAAAAGGATTGATATTTTTTCCATCATCTGGCGGTTACGGTCATGGCACAAGAGGCGGATTTATTGGCTTGTCCATATCTAATTCTATCGGTGATATGGCGCGTGCAATCATGGAAGGCATAACATTTGATCTTCGCTGGACATTAGAAGAAGTCAACGATGCTGGAATAGAAACTGACGTTTTGAGAATGGTCGGCGGATCAGCGTCAAGTCCCGTTTGGACAAAGATCGTGGCAGATGTGACAAATATCCCTGTTATCCTCCCATCAGTCACTCAATCAGCGAGTTATGGTTCTGCACTTTTGGCAGGCATTGGTTGTGGAGTATTTGATTCTCCAGACTCCGCATGTCAGGTTCTCAGTAAAAATGAAAGATTTATTGAGCCAGACAAAGAAAACGTTGTTATTTATGATCGTCAGTTTAGTATATATAAACGTGCTTTCCAGCAGATCAAAGATTCATTAACCGAATTAGCGGAGATTTAATAAGATTTGATGAGTATAAAATGGCAGTTATTGAAGCAGTAAATATAAAATTTCGTTATAGCCGAAAAAGTCCGTATGTCCTTAATAATTTCAATTTATCCGTAGATCATGGAGAGATAGTCGGAATTATAGGACCAAACGGATCAGGCAAAACAACAGCGTTAAAGATTCTCTCACGAACTATTAGACCCGAACATGGAAAGATAAAGATCATGGGACGAAACATAGCAGAAATGCGTCAAAAGGAGATCGCAAAGATTATAGGAGTAGTCCCACAAGGAACAACAGTTGCATTTCCTTTTACTGCCCGTGAGATCGTGCTTATGGGGCGTTCACCTCATCTTGGGTTCTGGCAGATGGAGCAAGAACATGATCTTAAAGTTGCCGATAATGTTATGGCTTTGACCGATTCGCTTGAAATTGCCGATAGACGCATTGACGAACTGAGCGGAGGTGAACAACAGAGAATCATAATCGCACGTGCTTTGGCACAAGAGCCGAAAATAATGCTTTTAGATGAGCCGACAGCATACCTTGATATTAACCATCAAGTAGAGATATTTGACCTTATAAAGCGACTTAACAGCGAACGTGAATTAACAGTTGTCATAGTTTCACATGACTTAAATATGGCATCTGAATATTGCGACAGGCTCGTTTTGATGCGTAACGGTCAAGTATATAAAGAAGGTCCACCAAAGCAGGTCATAACGGAAGCAAATATAAGAGAAGTCTATGACATAAATACCGTCATTTCTGATAATATAATAACTGGCGCTCCGCATATAATCCCTATAAGCAAGTTAATGTATAAAAAATATCAGAGGCATAATTTAAAAGTTCATGTAGTTTGTGGAGGTGGGTCTGGAACACGGTTAATGAGATGGCTCGCTATTGAGGGATTTCAGGTCAGTGTCGGCGTGCTTAATATAAGCGATAGTGACTATAAGATCGCTAGATCGCTTGAAATGGAGACTATAACCGAAATGCCTTTCTCTCATATAAGCGATGAAGCCTATTTTATGAATCTTGAACAAATTCATAAAGCTGATGTAGTGATACTGACAAGAGTGCCTATTGGGATAGGCAACCTAAAAAATATGTTCGCTATTCGTTCTGCTCAATCATCGGGTGCTACTGTCATTGTCCCCGATAATTTTGATGGTATGGACTATACAGGCGGACAAGCGACTGAAATATATAATGAGATCGTAGATGATGGGGCAATTATCGCGAGAGATGAATCTGAAATTCAAAATATTCTTATGTCTTTGGATAACGAAAGCTATTAGTTCTTGATAGAATTAGCTTTTCGCTTTGCATTAAATTTCAAAGGAAGTGATAAAACTATGGGTATTATGGAATTGATGACGCTATTAATGATAAGCCTATTAACATCAGATAAGATGATCATTGAATCATTTGACTATAAGGAAATATCAGATGCACAGTCTGCATGGAAACCTCAGGCGGGGAGTCTTCCCGTTGAAATATCCAAAACCGATGACGGCGATGGATTTTTAATCTTTAACTGTGATCTATCGCAAAAACAAGACCGCTGTTATTGGGATAAAAAAGTTGACCTTGATCTGTCAAAATTCGGCAGATTTACATTCTCAATATTTGCAGAAAATCCGCAAGGTATAAGTAGTGGAACGCTTTATTTCCAAAGTGGAGATGGATGGTATTCTGGGGCTTTTCCGATCGGAAAAAATAAATGGCACAAAGTATCTCTACGGAAAAGTAGCTTTCGGATAGAAGGCTCTCCAAAAGGCTGGGATAGCATTAATACGATAAGACTGTCATTCTGGAAATCTGCTGACATAGATACAAAAGTTAAGATTAACAACCTTTCCGCAGTATCCGACAAGATCGTTATTGTGCTTGGCGATAACACAATTCGCAAAAATTCTCCACAGGCAAGAACTGTCAGAGAGCTTGCAGAACAGATGTCTGATAACCTTGATGCTTTGGGATTGGAATTTGGCGTCATAACTGATGGCGAGGTAGAATCTGGCGTCCTATCAAATGCCAAACTTGCCATATTCCCTTATAATCCTGATATTTCAGAACAAGAGGTCTCTGCTATAAAAAAGTTTGTAGATTCTGGCGGAAAAATTATCGTTTTCTATATGCTTCCAAATGGTTTATCAAATCTATTGGGAATTGAAAGCACAGAATGGACTCGCGAAACAACTCCCGGACAGTTTAGTTCAGTTAGATTAGATGTCAAGGCTATTGATGGCTTGCCTGATAGCATATTTCAAGGCTCATGGAACGTCACAATACCAAAAACCGTCACAAAAGAAACTCGGGTCATCGGCAAATGGACTGACGCCAAAGGCAATATATCTGATGTACCCGCTATCACATTGCATCCAAATGGTATGTTTATGGGACATATCCTATCACAAAGCGATCTGTTGAATAAACGACAGATGATCCTTGCAGTGATGGGTGAATTACTGCCTGACATGCGTCAAAGCTTATCCGATGCGATTATAAGCCAAAAAGGGAAACTCGCAGGACTTGACGATTTCAATGAAGTTCAATCGCTGATTAAAGAAAATATGGCAAAAATTCCAAAAAAACGACAAAATGAAGTTAAAAAACATCTATCTGAATCTGAAAAACTATATAAAGAATTAGATAAAGTGAATAAAGATAAACGTTTCGGAGATGTAATAAAAATATCACGAAAAGCGACAGAGGAACTTCAAGAAGCGTTATTGCTCAGTTTTCCATCAAGAAAGGACGAATTTAGGGCGTTGTGGTGTCATTCTGCTTTTGGAATAACAGGTTGGGATTGGGATAAAGCGATAGAAAATATCAAAAAATATGGATTTAACGCTATTGTGCCAAATATGCTTTGGGGCGGATTAGCTTATTATAATAGCGACGTCCTTCCGATTGCTGATGGTGGCGATCAGATAGAAAAATGCCTTTCTGCATGCAAAAAGCACGGCATAGAAGTCCATGTCTGGAAAGTGAATTGGAATCTGTCCAATGCCCCCGCAGATTTCGTTGATAAAATGCGAAAAGAGGGCAGGCTTCAAAAGGATAAACAAGGAAATGAAGTCAAATGGTTATGCCCGTCTAACGAGGAAAATTACAAGCTTGAACTTGAATCAATGCTTGAGATCGTCAGAAAATATGACGTTGATGGGATTCATTTTGATTATATACGATACCCTAATGGTGATGCTTGCTTCTGTGATACATGCAAAAAGGGATTTGAAGAAAGCATAGGCGTCAAGCTAAATAATTTCGCTGTTGATGCACTGAGCCCTGAATACATTGATAAGTTTATTAAATGGCGAAGCGATCAGATAACCCGACTTGTCCGTGATGTAAGCGAGCAGGCGAAAAAAATAAACCCAAAGATAAAAATATCCGCTGCTGTGTTCAATGATTATCCCTCTTGTATCCGTAGCGTCGGTCAAGACTGGAAGCTTTGGATTGATTCAGGTTATCTTGACTTTGTCTGCCCGATGGATTATACATCGGACAACGATCGCTTTAAAAATATGGTCACTAACCAAAGATCAATCGTAAATGGCAAAATTCCGCTTTATCCCGGAATAGGGGCATCTGCTCCTGGGATTCCATCTGATCAAGTTGCTTTGCAGGCACATATCGCACGTAGTTTAGGAGTAGAAGGATTTATCATCTTTAATTATGATCTAACGGTTGCAGAAATTGTCCTTCCTGCATTATTTAAAGGTTTAACATCAGAATAAATTTTTAGATTGAAAACTATTTATGATTAAACAAGACCTTTCAAAATTGATAACCGAACAGAGAAACGAAAATTCCCTTAATATTGACTCAAAGTCTGTTGAGGAGATCATAGATATTTTCAATATTGAGGATCAAAAGGCTGTTTCTGCTGTAATAAAAGAGAAGGAAAACATCGCCAAAGCGATATATCTAATTATTGACGCATTTAAGAAAGGTGGAAGGCTATTTTACGTTGGTGCAGGGACAAGCGGAAGGCTTGGGGTCCTTGATTCTGCGGAATGTCCCCCAACTTTCGGCGTCTCAAGAGAGATGGTGCAAGGAATAATCGCTGGTGGATATGATGCACTTGTGAGATCGATAGAAAGGGCAGAGGATAACCCCGAAGACGGCGCTCAGGCTATCGTTGATAGAGGCGTAAATGATAACGATGTCGTTGTCGGAATTGCAAGCAGTGGCAGAACCCCATTTGTCATCGGTGCATTAGAGAAAGCCCATAATTTAGGGGCAAAGACAGTCCTTATTCAATGCAATCCTCCACAGGTTAAGCCCGAATTTATTGATGTTTTCATCTTGCCAATTGTCGGTCCCGAGATCATCACAGGGTCAACGAGGCTAAAAGCTGGAACAGCTACCAAGCTTATCCTAAACATGCTATCAAGTATATCTATGATAAAGATCGGCAAGGTTTATAATAACCTTATGGTAGATGTTCAGGCGTGGAACGAAAA
>DTPJ01000584.1 GCA_011334435.1 Candidatus Poribacteria bacterium
AAAATTTATCTAATTGGAAACTATTGAAAAAGGAGCAAACAAATGGCGAAAAACATATCTTTCGTAAAGCATATTATTGACCCAGGGGCAAGCGAAACCTGCGCAATTGTGGACGTTGATGGTGATGGGCTTTTGGATATAGTCTCTGGGACATATTGGTATAAAGCGCCAAATTGGGCAAAATATCGCATGAGAGACATACCTTTTGAGAACAATTATTTTGACAATTTTGCAGACTTTGCCATTGATCTAAACCTTGATGGACGACCCGACATCATATCAGGATGTTGGTTCCGAAAACAGATCGCTTGGTATGAAAACCCTGGCGTTCCCGGTGAATTATGGACTGAACATATAATAGATGTCCCTGGAAATGTAGAAACCTTATGGCTTGTTGATCTTGACGGCGATGGAATTCCAGATATATTGCCAAATGCCTTCGGTCCTGAAAAAATGGCTTGGTATAAAATTATCCCAGGGAATAAACCTGAATTTATCAAAGTTGAATTTGGAAAAGAGGGCAATGGACATGGTATTGGCTATGGCGATATAAATTGCGATGGGAAGATTGATATAATCACACCTAATGGCTGGTATGAAGCACCAAACGACCCTGTCAATGATCCATGGATTTGGCATCCAGAATTTAATTTAGGCGGGACAGGTGTTCCGATATTAACATTTGATGTCAACGGAGACGGTCTTCCTGATTTGCTTTGGGGAAAAGGACATGATTATGGGCTTTTTTGGGAAGAGCAAAAGCTAAACTCTGATGGCACAAGAAGCTGGATTCGCCATGAGATTGACACAAGTTGGTCACAAGTACACACTATGACATTAGCTGATATTGATGGTGATGGTATAGACGAACTCATCACAGGGAAAAGATATTTTGCACATAACGGAAGCGATCCGGGAGAATATGATCCATGCGTCCTATACTGGTATAAGTTAGATCAGAAGAATATGACTTGGACTCGCCATACAATTGATGAGGGGAACAAAGTCGGCGGAGGCATGCAAATATGCGTCGCTGATATGTTCGGCACGGGCAGGCTTGATATAGTGGCACCGGGCAAAGGTGGACTTTATCTATTTGAAAATATGGGCTAAAAAGGCAATCTCTGGGAAAATTTATCATTTCCCCATAATTTTATTTTAACCTTGACAGAGTGGGGAATTTCTTTTCCCGAATAATATTCTCTCCAATTTTGGGAGAGGGTAAGGGTGAGGGAAAAAGATTAGATCTATGAGTCAATTTGAGGAAAAGCTAAAATCAATACCGCCAAATCCGGGCGTCTATATAATGAAAGATGCTGATGATAAAGTGCTTTACGTCGGTAAAGCTGTATCTTTGTCTAATAGAGTAAAAAGCTACTTTCAATCAAGCACAAAACCACATGCACTAACGCCTAATATGATACCTTATGTTCGTGATATAGACTACATTATCACCGACAACGAAATAGAGGCATTGATACTTGAAAATAACCTCATCAAAAAATATAAACCGAAATACAATATAAAACTTAAAGACGACAAACGTTATCCATATTTAAAGATAACGTCAGAGGATTTCCCGCGTATTGCCATGACTCGCAATATTGAAAGGGACGGATCTAAGTATTTCGGTCCTTATGTCCATGCAAAAGCGACTAGGCAAACGATAAAAGAGATAACAAAGGCTTTTCCTATACGTAGTTGTAATCTTGATCTGAGCGATGGAAAGTTAAATCATCGTCCATGTCTAAATTACCATATCGGCAGATGTCTTGCTCCATGTGCAGGATTAGCAAGCAAAGAAGAATGTCAAGAGGTCGCCAAAAATGTCTGTTCTTTTCTTAGAGGGAATGGTGAGCAAGTCATCAAAAATCTTACTGAAAAGATGATAAACGCCTCTGCAAACTTGGATTTTGAAAGAGCTGCACAGATAAGAGATAGGATTAATAGCATCCAGCAGATATTAGAAAAGCAGAAGATCAGTTCCACCGAAGGCGAAGATCAGGACATAATAGGGTTTTATCAAAAAGATGACGATGTCTGCGTTGTGTTATTGATGGTCAGAGGCGGAAAGATGCAGGATCAAGAACATTTCTTTCTCAGTGGAACGGAAGGGTCAAGCCCAGTTGAGATATTGACAGCATTTATTGAGCAATACTACCATGAGGCATCATTTGTGCCGAAAATGATAATCTTGCCAAATGAGGTTGAGATGATCTCTTCATTAGAAAAATGGCTAAGCGAAAAAAGAGGCTCAGCAGTAAATCTCCATGTTCCACAAAAGGGCAAAAAACTTGACATGGTTGAGATGGCACAAAAAAATGCAAAGTCAATATTAGAAAGGGAAAAGACTCTCACAGTATATAAAAAAGATGATAACCCTGCCCTCATTGGACTTCGTGAGCTTTTATCATTGCCAAGACAGCCAAGTAGAATTGACTGCTTTGATATATCTAATCTCGGCGGAAACCTTGCAGTCGGATCAATGGTCGTCTTCCAAGATGGGATGCCGAATAAGTCCGAATATAGACGCTATCGCATAAAGACTGTTCAAGGCCAGGACGATTTCGCTATGATGAAAGAGGTTATCACAAGACGGATCAAGTCCGCTCTTGATGGGGAAACACCCTTGCCTGATCTTATGATCGTAGATGGTGGAAAAGGTCAACTCAGTTCCGCACTTGAAGCACTTAAATCAGCAAATCTTGATGACAAACAGCCGATAATCGGTTTAGCAAAGAAATTTGAACATATATTTATCCCCGGCAGATCAGAACCTTTGATATTAGATGATCATAGTCCAATTCTACATCTGCTTCAAAGGATAAGAGATGAGGCACATAGGTTTGCAATAACATATCATAAAAAGCTTAGAGAAAAAAGCTTGACAGAGTCTATACTTGATTATATCCCAAACATAGGACCGAGGCGAAAGCAATTGTTAATACAGCATTTTGGGTCGGTTGAGAGAATACGTTCAGCGACAATAGATGAACTTCGGAGCGTCAACGGCATAACCCAGAAGATCGCCGAAGATATTCGTAAGTATATAGGGGTAGAGATGGCAAATGACAACGGATAATCCGCCAGAAGTGAAAATAATAACAATAAATATTGAAACACCAGATGGAAAATTGCCGACAGCAAAGGTTAAAATCCCCGATATTCCTATGGGACTTGCAAATCTTGTCCCGCCAATGCAACAGCTTTGTAATGGCATCGTTGAATTAGCGATCAAAAGGGAAATAGCCTCTGGATCAGCTATATCGTGCAAAAAAGGTTGTGGTGTCTGTTGTTGTCAGCTTGTTCCGTTATCTGCACCAGAGGCGTTTTTCCTTTATGGTTATATAAAATCTCTGCCGACTGAAAGACGAACTATAATAGAATCAAGGTTTAATGAGATAAGAAAAGCTATGGATTCTGCTGGCATTATAGAGCGACTACTAAAAATTGAGGATACAAAGGAACACAAAGTGCTTGCATGGGATTATTTCAAGCTTGCGATGCCTTGTCCATTCTTAGAAGACAGTTCGTGCAGTATTCATCAGATCAGACCGTTTGCCTGTCGCGAATATAACGTCACATCTCCCGCAGAATTATGCGTTGATCCGTTTAATAATAAAATACAAAGGATAAAAATTCCTAGGAATATGACAACAGCAACTGCCCGCTTATCCGCTGATCTGTGTGGAGTTCCACCAACGCTTATTCCTATGACTCTTTTGCTTGAATGGGTCACTGAAAATGAAGCAGTAGGGCGATTAACATGGTCAGGGATATGGCTTTTTGAGCGAATGCTTGAATATGCCACTGGGACTGAATTAGAAGACAAGGAGGAACTATGACTGAACGTAAAGCAGAAATAAAACGGACTACAAAAGAGACGGATATAACTATTGAACTTAATATTGACGGGTCAGGAATGTCGTCAATTAGCACAGGCATTGGCTTTTTTGACCATATATTGACGCTTTTTTCTCGTCATGGTTTCTTTGATCTTAATATAAATGCAAAAGGCGACTTGGAAGTGGATCAACATCATACTGTTGAAGACATCGGTATATGCTTAGGTCAGGCATTCGCAAAAGCGTTCGGCGACAAGGCTGGCATAAGACGTTTCGGCAACTCTACAATCCCAATGGGAGAATCGTTAGCAAATGTTGTCCTTGATCTCTGTGATCGCCCATTTCTCGTATATAACGTGCCATTGAAAAATTCAAAGGTCGGAGAATTTGATGTTGAGTTGATAGAGGAATTCTTCCATGCGTTTGTCAATAATTGCGGTGCGACGCTTCATATAAATCTCGCTTACGGAAGCAACACTCATCACATAATAGAAGCGATATTCAAGGCTTTCGGCAGAGCGATGGATCAGGCGACGTCAAAAGATGAGCGTATTAAAGGCGTTTTGTCAACTAAGGGAACTCTTTAATAACTTAAAGCTAATTATGAGGGATTTTAATTGTCTGATTTTAGAAAACGTGTTGGAAATAAAGGCGAAAGTATCGCAGAAGACTATCTTAAACAGAAAGGTTATAAGATAATCCATAGAAATTATAGATGCAGATTTGGAGAGATAGACATAATTGCTAAAGATGATGATACTATTGTATTTACAGAAGTTCGGACAAAACAAAACGATAACTTCGGTTCACCTCAGGACTCAATCACATCAACTAAAATAGATAAAATAGCTAAAACTGCATTGTCATTTATCCAAGAAAAAAAATTAACAGGCTATTCCTATAGATTTGATTTCATAGCTGTAAAATTTTCACAAGGAAGACCAAATATAGAGCATATAGAGAATGCCTTTGTGCTAAATGGTGGGTATATGTTCTGATAATTGTTTTATATTGTTGTATTTTGGGCTAAAAATTGATAATATAATTGATGTTTTTGGATAAGAAATTAAGGTTTAGTCGTATATGGAGGTATTTTATTAATGACGAAAAGGGAATACGTAAAGTTTGCGATTCAACATAAAGAAACAGACCGAGTGCCATATCTTATTGACTTTTGTCCTGACGCTTGGGAAGCGATGAAAAAGGCGTTAGGAGAAATTCCATCAAGCTTATATGATAACTATGTCCATGGAGTTGGGATCCCATGGTGGAATTGGCATCAGTTAGAAAGCGATTGGTATGGAAAAGAAACGCCAAAATCAAAAGCCAAAGTTATCGGCACAGGTAGCTATGATGGACTTGCAGATTCTATAAAATCCGCAGCAGATAGAACAGGAAAATATATGCTTGTGATGATATATGGCTCTCATTTTGAGAAAGCATATTTTTCCAGAGGGATAGAAAACTTTTTAGCAGATATGGCAGGAGACCCAGCTTTTGCAAAGAGTCTCTTAACCAAGATAGTAGATAAAAATATGGTCATGTTAGAAAACGTCTTGACTATACCAGAGATAGACGGAATTCTTTTAGGGAGCGATTGGGGGTCACAACGAGGATTACTTATGTCACCAGCTGTCTGGGAGGATATGATCGCTCCTGGCGAACAAAGAGAATATGACCTTATACATTCGTATGGCAAAGATGTATGGGTTCATTCCTGCGGTTGTATTGATGTTATCATTCCGAGGTTAGTTGAAATGGGGCTTGATGTCCTTAACCCCGTCCAGCCTGAGTGTATGGATATACAAGACCTAAAAAACAAATATGGCGATAAATTATCATTTTGGGGCGGTATTAGCACACAGGATACCTTGCCCTATGGCACGCCTGAGGAAGTCAAAAAAGAGGCGCGAAGAGTAAGGGATATGATGTCCAAAAACGGGGGATATATCCTTGCACCATCACAGTCTATTCAAGGCGATGTGCCAGTAGAAAATATTATCGCCTTACTTGAAGTCGCAAACGAGCCGATTACAAGGGCAATATAATTTTTGTTTTTTATAAATAGGTGTTATTAACATCTTTTTCCTTTTTATAGGAGGGACTGCTATGAAAAAAAATATGGCTTTGATCGTCACTTGCTTTGTTTTTCTTTTGGTTATTTGTTTAGCTTTAAGCGGTTGTGGAAATAAGGCGAAAGGGCAGAAATTGACATTTAAAGGGCTACTTGATTCTTATCTGTTGAAAGAAGTATCCATATCAATGTGGAATGCAGAAAAAAGCAAACCAGAAACTTCTACATATACAATCGCAGAAGTCAACGATGACTATTTAGTAGTTAAAATAACAGAGGAAAAGGGCGAGAAAAAGATCGCTATACCTTTTAATAACATAACAAGCATTATCTTAACTGATACACCACCAACAATCGTTTTGAGCGACCAAACATTGCTTAGTGGGTTTGGCGAAACAATTGATAATGTTAGTTATGTAGGAAGCAGGATAGAAAGGCTTGGCAAGCAGACAAAATCTGGTGAATAATAACAAATATTGGAGGAAAACTGATGATTGATTTTCATACCCACTTAGGAGACCTTTATTTTCCGAACCAAAAGGTCAGACCGATTAGTGCTGATCAACTTGTGGATACTATGAATAGGCTTGGAATATACAAATCCGTCTTATTGCCTATTGATAGCCCTGAGGCTGCAAACGCATATTTTACTACGTTTGAAGCATTAGAGGCGTGGAACAAGTATCCAGAGCGTTTTATCCCTTTCTGTGCAGTTGATCCAAGAAGGGATAATGTCCCTGCACAGATAGACGCTTTTGTGCAAATGGGCTGTAAAGGCTTTGGCGAGCATAAAGTAGGTCTTGCTATTGATGACGAAAGGAGCAAAAAGATATATAGAATATGTGGAGAAAAGAAACTGCCAGTCCTTTTCCATCTTGATCCGCATCTTAATATAGATGAACCGGGATTGCCAAGATTGGAAGGTCTATTGAAGGAGATGCCCGAGACAATTTTTATAATGCACGGTCCCGGATGGTGGACTGAGGTATCTGCTGGAAATACAGAACGAGGAGGGTATCCAACAGGCAAGATCAATCCCGGAGGACGAGCTGATATACTTTTGCAAGAATATCCAAATCTATACGCTGATCTTTCTGCAGGATCGGCATATAACGCTTTAACAAGAGACCCTGATTGGACGCCCGGCTTCATTGAACGAAACTGGTCAAAATTATTGTTTGCAACTGATTATCTTCATGCAGATCAGGACTTATCAATTGTCGGGTATATTAACAACCTTCAAATAGATGAGGAAAAAGTTTATGCAATAAAGATGGGCAATGCTATGAAGTTGCTTAATATACCAGAGTCATCAATAAGGGCGACGTCTTAAACATATTGTTCATAGATTTTGACATATAAATATGAACTGGATTTCTGCTTTTCTGGATTCCTGCTTACGCAGGAATGACAGGGTTATTATTAAATGACAAAGTTATTGCTATTAAAAATGGCAGATTATAGGAATTAATTTAGTTTGACATTATAAAATATAAGGAGAGTATAAATGGCTGAAAAGATACGTATGGCAATGCTTGGTTGCGGAGGCATGTCTGGCGCTCATGTCAACGGACTTAAAGAGCTTTGGGAAAAAGATATTAAAGTATTTGATATAGTGGCAACATGCGACATCGTAGAAGCCAACGCAATGGCAAGAGCTGAGCAGGTTAACGCATTTCAAGGAAAAATGCCAAAGGTTTACACAGATGTTGATGAAATGCTTAAAAA
>DTPJ01000477.1 GCA_011334435.1 Candidatus Poribacteria bacterium
CTTGCCGAGGTGATAAAACACGGAGTAATAATGGATAAAGAGTTATTCTATTATGTAGAAGATAACCTTGAAGAGATATTGTGTGTT
Organism: Candidatus Poribacteria bacterium; assembly: GCA_011334435.1. Taxonomy (GTDB): domain Bacteria; phylum Poribacteria; class DTPJ01; order DTPJ01; family DTPJ01; genus DTPJ01. The sequence continues at coordinate 88 of DTPJ01000477.1, forward strand.
GATCCGCAAAGCGTTGAGCAGATCGTAGCAAGATCATGCAAAGATAAGGCAACAATCGTTGAACAAGATGAAAAAGAGCAGAATCTCAGAGCCATATTGAATTATGGACATACTGTTGGACATGGTATTGAATCTGCCACAAATTATAATGTTTATAGACATGGCGAAGCAGTTTCAATTGGTATGGCAGTAGCAGGAAGAATTGCAGTGAATATGGGCATATTAAAACAAGATATTGCTGATAGACAAAATCGCCTTTTGGAAAAATGCGGATTACCAGTTACATTTCCAGATATAGATATTGACGCTGTTATGAACGCCATTCAACTTGACAAAAAGATAAACGATAGCGGAAGACCGAGATTTGTTCTCGCAAAGGATATTGGGGAAGCGATTATCGTTGAAAATGTATCAGATGAGCAAATTCGTCGGGCTATTATGGAGATGAAAAAGACATGAGTGTTAAAATACTGGTAATCCATGGACCAAATCTGAACCTTTTAGGAAAGCGTGAACCAAGCGTCTATGGATTACAAACTCTATCGGAAATAAACAGTGAACTTGAAACATTGGCACAAAAATTAGATGTTGAGCTAAAAATTATCCAATCTAATTCCGAAGGCGGTATTGTTTCGTTTATACACGATAACGCAGATTGGGCTGATGGATTGATAATTAACCCTGCTGCTTATACACATACCAGTGTAGCTATAAGAGACGCAATTTCAGCGGTAGGTCTGCCCGCAGTTGAAGTTCACATCTCAAATGTGTTCAAACGAGAGGATTTTAGGCATTTTTCATATATATCCCCTGTCGCAGTTGGTGTAATATGTGGATTTGGTGGAAATGGCTATCTTCTCGCTTTACAGGCAATTGTTAAAGAGGTAAACAAAAGAAAAGGAGGAAATTTTTAGTTATGATCTCTCCAAACAATTTTCGTTTTGGAACAGTTATTAAACTTGACGGACAGTTATATTCAGTTACAGGATTTACTCATGTGAAACCGGGCAAAGGTGGAGCTTATGTCAGGACAAAACTTAGAAGATTTTCTGACGGAAACATTATAGAACGCACATTTAGATCAGAAGAGAAATTAGAAGACGTCAGAGTAGAGACTAAGGATATGCAATATCTTTACAGAGACGGCGATCTGCTATATTTTATGGATAATGAAAGTTTTGAACAAATACCTATGAATGCTGATAATATAGGGGAATCTATTAATTTTCTTGCCGAAGGTGCTAATATAAAAATGCAATTTTACGATAATAACCCGATCGGCATAGAATTACCGCCTGCGGTAGTGTTAGAGGTGGAAAGCACAGACCCCGGAGTAAAAGGTGACACGGCAACAGGAGGGTCAAAACCTGCTAAACTAATAACAGGATATGTTTTACAAGTCCCATTATTTATAGAAAGTGGAGATATGGTTAAAGTTGATACAAGGACAGGAGAATACTTAGAAAGAGCATAAACAGGTTTGAGGTTGAGGATATATCTCTACTTTATCCCTATTTTTTAGAAAAAGTCTGAAGTCTTGCAAAATCTGACTTTATAGCTAAATGCTTTGGAGGAAAAATATGCCAGAGAAAAAAGGTCTGGATATGGACATTTTAAAAGAAATTATAAAGATCATGAAAGAAAATGATCTCAGTGAAATATGTATTGAACAGGGCGGATTAAAAATACAGGTCAAACAGGGATATACTCAGCCGACACACGCAGTATACAATGTCCCGATCCAGACTATCCCTGAAAAAGCTCATGCAACAGCAGAAACTCAGATCACAGAAGATAGCTCTGTTTTTATTTCCTCTCCACTTGTTGGGACTTTTTATGAATCGCCGAAACCCGGGGAAGAACCTTTTGTCAAAGTCGGTGACAGTGTGAAAACGGGACAGGTGATCTGCATAATAGAAGCGATGAAAATTATGAACGAAATTACAGCAGATATGGACTGCGAGATTCTGGAAATATTAGTCAAAAACGGTCAATCAGTGGAATGTGAACAGCCATTATTCCGTGTCAGACCAAAAGCGTAAAAGAGCAATCAGTTATGAAGGTATGGTATCCATACCCAATTATGAAAGTGAGTTTCATAAATGCCTTTTAATAAAATATTAGTGGCAAATCGTGGGGAGATAGCTATTCGTGTTATGCGGGCTTGCAGAGAGATGGGCATCAGGACAGTCGCTGTCTATTCCACTGCGGATGCAGATTCAATGCACGTCAAATATGCAGATGAGGCGGTATGTATAGGTCCTAGTGATAAATCTAAAAGCTATCTTAGTCTATCTAATATAATCAGTGCAGCAGATATTACTAACGCAGAAGCGATACATCCTGGGACGGGGTTTCTCGCAGAAGCTCCGCATTTTGCCGAAGCATGCAGGGACCACGGAATTACATTTATAGGTCCTACACCTGAAAATATTGAGATGATGGGAGACAAAGCAAGAGCACGTCAGGTGATGGATAAAGCGGGAATTTCGCCGATCCCTGGAAGTAAAGGCATTCTACGTAATGAGAAAGAAGCCATCAAATTAGCACGTAAATTAGGTTATCCTGTTGTGGTGAAATCTGCCGCGGGTGGAGGCGGGATTGGCATCCGAGAGGCATATAACGATGCAGGATTATTGAATGCCTTTCAACTTGTTCAAAGCGAGGCTAAATCAGCTTTTGGACGCTCCGAAGTATATATAGAAAAGCTCATTGAAAGGGCAAAGCATATAGAATTCCAAATTCTTGCTGATAAATATGGCAATGTTGTCTGCCTTGGAGAACGTGATTGTTCCGTTCAACGTAGAAAACAAAAGCTAATTGAAGAAACCCCATGTCTAATGCTTAATCCTAAAATCAGAGAGGATATTATAAAATCTCTGATCAAAGCGATAAGGAATATTAAATACACTAACGTAGGAACCGTAGAATTCCTTATGGACCCCGAAGGAAAATCCTATTTTATGGAAATGAATACCAGAATTCAAGTAGAACACACAATAACAGAAGAAGTAACAGGTCTTGACTTGTTGAAGGAACAGATAAGGCTTTCTGCTGGCGAAAGACTTACGCTTCGTCAGAATGATATTCAACTCAACGGACATGCGATTGAATGCAGAATCAACGCAGAAGACCCCGACAAAAAATTTATGCCATCTCCTGGCATGATTGATGATTTTCATGCCCCTGGCGGTATCGGCGTTCGTTTGGATACGCATATCTATCGCGGATATAAAATTCCGCCATTCTACGATAGCTTAATAGCAAAGCTGATCACTCATGGAAAAAACAGAGATGAGGCAATATCAAGGATGAAGCGAGCGTTAGATGAGATAATCATATCTGGTATAAAAACTACAATACCTTTCCATAAAAAAATATTAGAAGACGAAAGATTTCTCCGAGGTGAAGTTTATGTGAACTTTTTGAACTCGTTCAGTATGTCGGAGTAAATAATGTTGCTTAATATTTGCTCATCTCTCTCTTTTTCGGCACTTCCTAATCAGAAACCGCTTAAAATTGACGTTGCTTTTACTCCAGAGACAATAGATCCGCTAAATATATACGATAAATCAGTCCTCATTGTTGACATCCTTAGGGCAACAAGCACAATTGTTACAGCGATAGAAAACGGGGCATCATACCTTATCCCAGTAAACACTCCTGAAGAAGCGTTCAAATTATATGAGCAACTTAATAAAAATGCAATTTTAGGCGGAGAAATAGAGGGAAAGCGTATCAAGGGATTTCATCTCGGAAATTCTATCTCTGAATATACATCTTCTATTGTAAAAGGCAAAGCAATAATAATGAGGACAACCAATGGCACTCGCGCTATTAATGCTTGTAAATCAGCCAAAAATCTTGTTATAGGTTGCTTTCTCAATAAGACTGCGTGTTGTCGTTACATAATAGAATTGGGTTGTGATATACTTATCGTTTGTTCTGGAAAAGAAGGGAGTTTCGGCATTGAAGATGCAGTATTCGCTGGCGCGTGTGTAAACGTTTTTGGGCAATTAATGTCAAATATAGAGAAAACAGATTCCGCCTTAGCTTGTGAAATGATGTATCAGCAATCTAAATCAGACATATTAGGACTATTACGCAAGTCTGAACATGGCAAATATCTTATAAATATATCTCTGGAAGATGATCTTATCTTATGTGCAAAAGAAGATATATCAACGGTTGTCCCAATATATTTTGAAGGGAAAATCATAAACAGTGATCAGTAATCAGTGATCAGTAATTAGTGATCAGTGAGCGTGGAAGTTTAGGAAGTCAAAAATGAGAAATTTATGCTTTGTAATCGCTATATTGCTTTCCGTATCCATTATCAGTGTTTTTGCAGATGAAACAGCCTCATCCAATGAAAAGCCAAGCTCTGACAAAAGCTATATAGCAGGAAAAATTATATGGCGTGATCATAACCTTAAAGGTGCGACTGTTCAAGTATTTAAAGACCCAAAGATGAAAGAAGTATATACTCAGGGCGTTATTATGGATCCAAATGGGGATTATGCCCTTGAAATAGAGGACCCGGGCATATATTATATTCTCGCATTTGTAGATGATAACAAAAACGGCAAATTTGACTCTGGCGACGGAATGGGCATATATGGGGTCAGTGATTGGGCAGACTCAAATCAAAATCCGACCCCAGTAAAAATAGAAGCAGGCAAACAATTAGTTGATATAGATATTGAGATCACTTCAATAGCAGATGATAAAGGTCAGATAAAACCATTATATTTTGCCGATCATCCTAATATGAAAACAGGCATAACTGGTCGGATTATCCTTCCAGATCATAAGTTTAAGAATACTACCGTCTTTGTTTATACCGATCCAACATGGAGCAATAGAGTTGCACAGGCAAAAGTTTCGGAGGACGGAGAATATGCGATCAGCCTTCCCGCTGGAAAATATTATCTATTAGCGGTCATAGATGAAAATCAAAGCGATTTACTTGATGCTGGTGATAAATTCGGTATTTGGGGCATGACAAAATTTGGAATGTATCCAAAACCGATCATCATTCAAGAGGGAACTGTCCGAACTAATAGAAATATTTTAATAATAGGAAAAATCAATGAAAAAGGAAAACCTGTCCCATTTCAAAATCCTATAAACGATGATAATGTAAAACAGAGTAATAACTTTATTGTATCTGGGAAAGTGAGTTGGTCTGGACACGATGTTAAAGATGCACTCGTTCAGGTTTATAGCGATCCAAGCTTAACATCAGCAATAGCAACAACAAAAGCCGATGATAAAGGGAATTTCAAGCTTAATTTGCCCGAAGGCGAATATTACATTACCGCAGGAATTGACACTGACAAAGATGGAAAATGGACAAAAGGAGATGGGATCGGGGCTTATGGTTCAGATGATGCGACTAATCTAATGCCAAAAAAATTTGTCGTCACAAAAGACAAAGAAAACGAGGAAATCAATATTGTAATAACATCTGAATTTGACAGCAACGGACAATTAATACCGACAGAAAAAATAGAAGAAAAACAAGAAGAATTGCCAGAGTCAGAGATCACAGGTATTAGCGGAAGGATAATATGGACTGATCATAAATTTACAGATGCAATAATGGTTCTCGCGAAAGATTCTGCATTTGAGGAAGGCGTTAGAGTTCCATTAAAGCTTGATGATAATGGCTTTTATACTGTTTCAACGGAAGTTGGCGTTTATTACATAATGGTCATTGTTGATGAAAATGGAAACGAAAAGACCGATTCTGGCGATGGTGTTGGATTTTATGGGACTGGCTATCATATTGACGGGCATTGGGGAGAACCTCAATCGGTCACTATTTTTAGCGGACGAATAACCCCTTACATCAATATCAGAATAAGTGCAATGATCGGCGACAATGGAAAGCCCTCTTTAACCCAAGATGGCGTAAGAATATCTTATGGAGATCCAAATAGCGTTTTCAATACAGACGAATATACTCAGGAATGGTGGTATTGGTCAAAAGGTCTGGCATTTACTTTTACAAAGGCAGATGAAGGCTGGCAATTAGAGGACGTTTATCAATTTGAGCCAAAAGAAATTACAACCATTAGAAATTCAAAAGAGAATAATTCAGGCGTAATATATTACACCTTTGATAATAACATTTGGGCTGTAAATCCAGATGGATCAGATAAAAGGTTAATTACATCGGGAAAAACTGTAACAGGCACATTTGAAGGTGATAGATTGCTTTTCTTTGATGGTTATAAAGGTCTTGAAATATTTTTGCCATCGGAGCAAACATTGTTAGAATTAGATTGGAATCAAGTCAGCCCTCAAGCATCGTTATCAAATGACGGTAAATCTGTCGCTTTTGTAAGAGAATCAAACGGAAATAAACAGATAATCATACGAAATATAGAAAGTGGAAACGAAATCATTGTGCCGGGATTAAATACAGATATGTCATATCCGTCTTTATCGCCTGATGGAGAGTTGTTGGCATATTCAGCAAGTTCAGCAATCAATTCAGATCAGCAAAAGGATCAAAACAGGGATATATATTATTATGACATTATCGCTAAACGGACAGAAAAAGTAACAACAAGCCCACAAGATGATTTCAATCCAGCATGGTCTCCACCGGGGATGCGGAATTTGGTATTCTGTCGTTCAGAAAGCGGATACACGCAATTATGGATAGTCAGCTTTGACGCTTATGGAAAACCTACTGAACGACAGCTGACGAAATTTGGGGGACGTAATCCCGCTTGGTCACCTGATGGAGAAAAAATAATCTATGAAAACAATGCTCAATTATGGACAATAAATATTGATGGGTCAGATGAAAAGCCGATTTTAGTTAATGATGAACCGATATTTGGTCTTGATCCATTCTGGACGAGGTGAAGCGAATGTTTTTGTTTGTTGAATCACTTCCGATGTTGTTAATAATACAATTATCAAGTGCAATTTTAGTTTATTCTGATTCTAAAAAACGAAAAATGGCAAATGCCTTATTTTGGATAATCGGGGTTGCACTTTTTATGCCATTTTTCCTTCCATTTTATATATTGCTTAGACCGAGAAAGGGAATTTTTCATTGTCCCTTTTGTCTTGCAGAAAATCAATTTCCAGTAGATCACTGTCAAAATTGCGGGTCTGATATTGAGCTTGCACGAGTGAAGTTCAGAGAAATGGAATATGGCATCTTAGATGTTATCACCATTATTGTCCTCTCATTCTTTGTTATTCCATTCTCCGTTGCTGGTCTGCTTAATGCTTTTGGAATTATTGATAGAAATTTATCAAGTTGGGGCGATCTCGTCGGTTTCAATTTCATTGGCACATCTTCGTTACTGGTATTATCACTTTGGTTTATATTCAGAGTTTGTAAAAGACCCTTTGAAGACATCGGATTAACGAGAAACAAAATATATTATAATATTATAATTGGCGCGATAATGCTTATCCCTACTTTTGCAATAACTTATTTTGCAGAAGAAGGAATTGTCAGATCGCTCACAAATGCCTTGCCATCTCATGCTAATTTCATTTATAAGATGCAAGAACA
>DTPJ01000323.1 GCA_011334435.1 Candidatus Poribacteria bacterium
CGTAGCGGGTGATCTATTGAAGCTAATATAAACTAAATTATGTCCTTCAATAAGGGATTGACGAGAGAATTTTTCCACAAATAGATCAATATATGAGCCTGCTTCCGTTTCCCATACTACATTGTCACCAAATCTTAATCCACCTATAAGTTGATCTAAGTATTCTATCCCGGTAGAACATTGAATTTTTTCCATTTTTCTCACCCCTACACCAAACAGAAATCAATGTTTATTTTGTTCTTTATAATGATTGGTTATTGGTAAACGTCTATCCCTTCCAAAAGCCTTTGGGGTAATTTTAACGCCCGGTGGAGCTTGACGACGTTTATATTCGCTTCGGTCAACCATTCGCAAAACATCTTTGACAGTTTCTATATTAAAACCACATCCTGCGATCTCATTTAAGCTTTTATCTTCCTCCACATAAGCCCTTAATATCGGATCAAGAATAGAATATGGGGGCAAAGAATCTTCATCTTTTTGATTAGGTCTCAGTTCTGCCGTTGGAGGGCGTCTTATCACACTTGCAGGTATTATTTCCCTTTGTGCTTTTCTGTTTACATATTCCGCTAATTCATATACGAGCATCTTAGGCACATCTTTTATCACTGCAAACCCACCAGCCATATCACCGTAAAGTGTGCAATACCCAACCGCAGTTTCACTCTTATTTCCAGTTGTCAAAACTAACCATCCAAACCTGTTGGACATTGCCATCAAAATATTTCCTCTGATCCTTGCTTGAAGATTTTCTACCTCAATGCCATATTTGCCATCTCCAAATGGCTCTTTTAGCAATTCTAAATACGCAGTAAATATGGAATTTATAGGGATCGTCATAAATTGAATACCAAGATTTTCAGCCAATATTTGAGCATCTGATCGTGTTTCGTTAGATGTATATTGTGATGGCATTGTAATACCAACTACGTTCTCTTTGCCTAATGCTTCTACTGCTATAACTGCGGTAAGTGAAGAATCAATTCCACCACTTAATCCAAGCACTACTTTCTTAAAGCCATTTTTCAAAACATAATCCCTGGTGCCTAAAACTAATGCAGAATATATCTCCTCTATCCTGCCTAAATCTCGCTCTATCCTAGGTAAATATTCGGATTTGTTTGATTCTTCTACTTTTGTAAGATTAATTCTTCCCGTCTCATCTATTTGAATATCCGCGATTAGTAAATCTTCCTCAAATCGTTTCGCTTTTGCAATCAATTCGCCCTGAGGACCTATAATAAGACTGCCCCCATCAAAAACAAGTTCATCTTGTCCACCGATGAGATTATTATAACAAATGTATGTATTAGTGCGTCTTGCAAATCCCATTAATATATCTCGGCGAACAGACAATTTTCCCGCATGGAAAGGCGATGATGATATATTGAATACTATTCTAACACGATTGTTTTTGACATATTCCTCTACTTTTGATCCTATGATCCAAACATCCTCACAGATATTTATTGATGCTTTTATCCCTTTTATCTCAAAAGTTAAACATTCTTCTCCCGGAGTAAAATATCTTTTTTCGTCAAAAACCCCATAATTTGGCAGTTCAATTTTATGATATATGCTAATAAGTCGCTTGTTGCTAATCAAAGCACCCGCATTGTAAACTTTCCCATCAAGCATATCAGCAAAGCCAATAATTGCAGATATGCCTTCTGTATATTTTATGATATTTTCAAGCATAATTCGGTTATCTTGAAGAAACTTATTTTTTAATAAAAGGTCTTCAGGTGGATAACCGCAGATGGCAAGCTCTGGAAAGGTTACAATGTCTGCATTAGCCTTTTTAGCATATTCTATAGCCTTGACGATCTTATTGGCATTTTCGTCAAGGTCACCAACTATAGGATTGATTTGTGCTAATGATATTCTTAGTATGCTCATTTTCTTATCTGTGGATATTTTTTATTAAAGCAACTTTAAAAACCTAAATTTTGGCATAATGATTTGTCATGCTGAACGAAGTGAAGCATTTAAATAAACGAAATGAATCATCTAAATAGATTCTTCGCTGACACTTAGAATAACAAAAAGGATTGGGAATACTTGAAATCAGAAGTTAATATTCAAGCATTCCCAAAACTTAATATGCGTAGAGTTTTCCGTAAGGTCTGAGCGATGTTGGCACTAACTTTACAAATTCCCTATTAAGCAATTCCTTTGCATTATAACCGAAATACTTGGCAAATTTTCCTATATACTTCTCTAAAACTCTTGTATCTTCGTCGTTCAAATCAATTTGTCCAACTTCTTTGCCTAATTGTTGCTTATCTAAACTCCCACTTATGAACATAATCCCATTGTGCATGCCAGTTCCAATGAAAGTTGCCTTGTGTTTCTCATTTTCTTTGAGATTTAACCCAAGTAATATTAGGATTCCGCCAGCCATATACTCACCGAGAAAATCCTGGGCAGTCCCACCAATGACAAGAACAGGTTTTTTCTCTTTATATTCCTTTATATGAATGCCAACCCGATATCCAACATTCCCTTTGACGTATATTTCGCCACCTCTTGCAGAGATTCCGAGTATATCGCCAGCGTTACCATGTATAATGATCTCTCCTGCATTCATAGTATTTCCACAGCCATCTTGGGCATTGCCAAAAACTTCAATTGTCGGTCCGTTCATAAATGCGCCAAGGTCATTACCGGGAGTTCCCTCAATTTCTATTTTTATTGGTCTGTCAATATTTGTTCCGATATATCTTTGCCCATAAACATTCGTTAATCTAACTTTTTCTAAGTTATGTGCAATGACAATATCTCTGAGTAATTTGTTCATATCCTTGTAGAACAACCCATCAGCGTTGATTTCAGCAGAACCGTTATCGCTAAATTTGACGCGTTCCATATTACATCCCCGCTCCTTTTATTCCAAGAACGTCTAATTCCCATTGTTCAAGACCAACACCTCGGAGATGATGCCTATTACCTCTTAGACTCTCTATTGCATTGATCCCCATACCGCCAAGCATCTCTTTTATTTCTAAGCTCCAGCCTCGGATCATATTAACAAGCCTTCTTTTGGCGATCTCAGGATTTAATCGCTTTGATAGATATGGGTCTTGGGTGCATATTCCCCAATTACATATCCCAGTATAGCATTTTTGGCATATAGTACAGCCCATAGCGACAAGAGCTGCGGTTTTGATATTGACCGCATCAGCACCGAGAGCAATGGCTTTTATAATATCGCCACTATTTCTAAATCCTCCTGCAACGAGAATAGATGCCTGATTTCTGATACCCTCTTCTCTGAGCCTTTTATCAACCGAAGCTAACGCAAGTTCAACGGGAATGCCAACGTTATCACGGATGATCTTCGGCGCTGCGCCCGTTCCGCCTCTTATACCATCAATAGCTATTATATCAGCTCCTGCCCTGACCATTCCAGATGCAATAGCAGCAGCGTTATGGACAGCAGCGATCTTAACACTGATTGGCTTTTCATAATGTGTTGCCTCTTTCAAAGCATATATCAACATAGAAAGGTCTTCAATTGAATAAATATCATGTTGAGGTGCAGGAGAAAGCGCATCTGTGCCTTCGGGGATCATACGAGTTAGAGAGACATCACTGCTGACTTTCTCTCCGGGAAGATGACCACCGATACCGGGTTTTGCACCTTGACCGATTTTTATTTCAACAATAGATGCAGAGTTCAAATAATCTAAATCAACGCCAAATCTTCCAGATGCGCATTGAGCTATAACTCTATTGCTATATTCCCGTAGTTCAACAGGCCAACCACCTTCTCCAGTATTGCATAGAGTTCCAGCTTCTTTCGCAGCCATGAGCAAAGCCTTCCAAGCATTATAACTGATAGCACCATAGGAAAGTGCAGAAAATATAATAGGCACCTCAATCATAACCTGAGGTGGCATATCGGCATAAACCTTTTTATTCACAGGGTCATATTCCACTTTTTCTGGCTTACGTCCCAAATAAGTCCTCAATTCCATTGGTTCACGGAGAGGGTCTATTGAGGGATTTGTGACCTGAGAGGCGTTCAAGACAATATGATCCCAATATATACGATATGGTTTATCATTGCCCGAGCCTGTAAGAATAACGCCTCCAGACTCCGCCTGCCTATGGAGTTCACGAAAGTGATCCTTGCTCCAATTGGCATTTGGACGATACCCCCAATCATGAGGTTTTATAGTTAAAGCGTTGGTTGGACACATAACAGCACATCGTTGACACCCAACGCAATTCTCTTCGGAGGAACATATAGTATCATCTTCTTCATCATATCTATGAGTTTTAAATCCGCATTGACGAACGCAGACCTTGCAACGAATGCATCTGCTATCATCGCGTTCTATCTTAAATTCAGGCAGCAATGTTGACAGCATCTTTATTCACACCTACTTGAACGGGTTTATTTTGATAAATAACTTCCTTTGTATCTAATTTTCCAATGATGGGTTCTCCACCCTTTGGAATCCATGTATATTCAAGGTCTGGTCGTATTAGCTTCATAGGAGCTTCTTCTGAAGAAAGATAAAGCATATCATCTTTGATACCCGCAACCAAAGGTCTTAGCCTAACCCTATCTCCCAGACCTATCATCTCTCCTTGATGAGCGATTATAACAGTAAAGGGACCATTTATAAGCAAACCGCTATAAACTTGCCTTAACACTGTTAATTGCTGTTTTTCTTCTTCATCATCTATTTGGTCAATTTCTGTCCAAAGAGGGGCTGCCATTATCTTAGCAGCAATATCAACAGGTAGTCTATGTCTTCGGATTAGTAGATCAACGGCATAAGCCATGACCTCTGTATCCGTGTGCATAGTGCAGTAGTAACCTCGCATCTCTAAAAAGTTTCTGTTTGTCCCATAAGACGAAATTTCCCCGTTATGAACAACAGTCCAATCTAAAATGCTAAATGGATGCGCTCCGCCCCACCATGCTTGTGTATTGGTTGGAAATCTTGAATGCGATACCCAAATATATGCGGAATAATCTTCAAGACAGAAATAGTTGCCTATGTCCTCAGGATGTCCGACACCTTTGAAAACGCCCATGTCCTTTCCACTGGAAAACACAAATGAATCATCTATCTTTGTATTTATGATCATAACTTTTTCAACTACATAATCATCGGCATATTCATCAGAGACGCCCTTTGGAGTTTCCACGAAATATCGCCATACTAAGGGCGGATCAGATACACCAATTGCGTAACGATGCGGGACTTCTTCTTTGGCAACTATCTTAAATGAACCTTCTAAAAAAGACTCAGTTTGTTCTTTAGCGGAGCGACTTTGGAACATTATATGGAAAGCGTAAAGATCGGCATAATCGGGATAGATACCATAAGCGGCGAATCCTCCGCCTAATCCATTGCCGCGCACTCGCATATTTGCAATAGCCTTTATTATATCGCTTCCTGAGAATGTATTTTTTTCAAGGCTCATCATTCCAAAAAGTCCGCAATTAGCTATAACTTTATCATCATTGAAAGGATTAGAAATTTGACTTAGATTTTTCATATTCTCGCCTCCAAAGCTGATGGTTCTCGTCTGAGATTTTCAGGAATATGTATCTGACCGAAATCCTCAAGTAAAATCTCATCTTTAAACGGAGAAATATCAATTTTATCTCTCATCAGCCCAAGTATAACACCAGCTCGGTCAACTTCATTAACAAATATCATTCCAACAATACGATTGTCTTTTATCAAAAATTTTTTATAGATCATCTTTTCAGGTTCATGTTTTATCAAAACTTCCATTTCCTGACCTTCTGGAGGATTAATGAATCCAGCAGAAATAACGGGAAATCCGAAGAAATCAACAGAATTCATGCCTGTTCCCCATACATATTCTTTCTCAATGCCAGCCATATTAAATCCAGCAATTCGCCCTCCTACATGGGCAGTTGGCCAAAGTGGAGTTAAGCGATAATTATCAAGTATAAAATCGTAAACTTCGGCACAATCGCCGCAGGCATATATGTCTGGAACAGTAGTTCTCATATTTTTGTCGACGACAATTCCACGATTTATCTTTATAGGGGTATCCTTAACAAGATCAACTCTTGGGCGAACGCCAATGGCTATTATAACAATATCACAATCAATTCTTTCGCCTTTATCCAAAAGCACGCCTTTAACTTTCCCATTTTCGCCGACTATTTCTGATATGGTATGGTTAGTCATAACCTTAATTCCCTTTTGTTCTATCACTTTTTGGATCAAACCAGCGGCGGTTTCATCTAAGACAGGACTGAGAATTCTGTTAGCAAGTTCAACAACTGTTATCTCAACGCCTTTTGCATAAATGCCTTCGGCAGCTTTTAGACCGATTAAACCACCACCGAGTATAACAACGCTTTTGACTTCTTCATTTTCTAATTTGTCTTTCAACTTTAAGGCATCATTCAGTGTTGTAAAAGTAGAATAATCATAAATATCCATACCAGCAATTTTAGGGACAAAGGGTTCGCCACCAGTAGCTAACAGGAGTTTATCAAATCCTATTAATGATTTATCTTCAAGCATCACCGCTTTGTTTTCAAAATCAATCTTTATAGCCTTTTTCCCGAGAATAGGAACAACTTTTTTCTTTTCATAAAAATCTGATCGCCGATAAAATACCCGATCATAAGTTATTTCATCAGCCAGAAAATATGATATTAATGGTCGTGAATAAGTGTGGAATTTTTCATCTGATATAACGGCGATTGTCCCTTCATTATCAACTTTTCTTATTGCCTCTATTGCACCAATGCCACCAGATGAGTTTCCGATTATTAAGTATTTATAGCGATTCATTATCTTTACTTCTCCTCTACAAGAGTCAGTGCCTCGTTTGGACAATGAGCGACACATGCAGGTATTTCAAGACCTGGACAAAGGTCACATTTGGATGCTATTCGTCTAATCCTTTCATCCCGAAGGATCGCTCCGCGATGACAGACCATAATACATGTCCAACAACCGACGCATCTCTCTGGATCATGCATAACTTGACCTGTTTCTTCGTCAATATACATAGCACCTGTTATACATGAATATACACAATCTGGCTCTTCACAATGTCTGCATTGGACGGCGAAAGATTGAGCGCCCTTTTCCTCAACGTGGACACGAGCCATAGGGATTTCCTTTTTGAAGGATTTAATGATGTCTTTAGACTTTGAATGCTGAACCTTGCACCAAACTTCGCAAAGACGACAACCTATACAAACTTCCTCGTTAGCAACAACTCTTTTCATATTTTAGGACCTACCTTTAATATCAACTAATCATAATTGGAAAAATAATTGAAAGAAATAATAATCATTTGATGAAATTAACACGCTCATCTTATAGGTAGTAGGAAACCTATTACCTACAATTGATCCTTTTCCATCTATATTATCATAACTTTCTTGTCTTGTCAAGGTGAAATTTTAATTAACAGTTAATTTTTCTATTTTAATTTATTCAAGGAGTGCAAAAATATGTAGGCAATAGTTAGTCAATTTTATTTATCCTGAGAATTCTGAAAACCAGTTAAATCCAATTATCATAAGGATTAGAAAGCCATATAAAAATGAAAATGCTCCACATTTGTCATTCCCGTGAAAACGGGAATCCAGAAAAATCATAACAAAGA
>DTPJ01000781.1 GCA_011334435.1 Candidatus Poribacteria bacterium
GCTAAAACTTACCAGACGAGATTTTCTCAAAGGCATCTTTGCCACAACTCTTGGATTTGCTTTTCTTGAAAAGAAGATCAATGATTTTCAATTAAAGCCTAATTCTTCTCAGGATATTGATCTGCGGGTGACAGAAACCTCTATTAGCGGAGAAAAAGGATATATAAATTCTGAGCTTCAGTCCAATTTTGAACTATTCATTGCAGATATGTATTTCTCTGGTAAACTTGATTTTGAGGAAAGAACCGCATGGTTAGCTTATGATCTTGTTCGCAAGGAAACCTTAATTGCTATAGACCCTGACAGCCCAATGCAAAGTGCAAGCATGATAAAACCTTTTGTTGCCCTTGCTTTTTTCCATAAAGTTAGCAAAGGCGAGCTTGAATATACTGAACAGGACAAACGTTATTTACGTTTGATGATACAACATAGTTGGAATACCGCGACAAATAAATTTATGCAGAAAGTTGGCGGTTTTAATAAAGTCAATGAACTTCTGCATGATAACTATCCTGATATTTTTCAATATACCGAAATTGTAGAATATATACCCGAAGGTGGATTAACATATAAAAACCGTGCATCTGCAAGCGATTATAACAGATTTTTGACTGCTTTATGGAATGGAACAATACCTTATGCTGACGAGATAAAATACTTTATGGGATTAGCAAGCCCTGATCGTTCTGGCGATATTCTGCCTATAACTAATGTTTTCCATAAAAGCGGAACTACTGCCCGAATGTGCGGAGACATGGCTATCCTTGAAACGAAAACCGAAAACGGATTATGCGCTTACACATTTATAGGGATAATTGAAAGAGATGAAAGCGTCCAAGCATATATGAAATGGAAAAGAATTAGAGTAGGTGTTATAAGAGACGCGTCAACTATGGTATATAACGCTATGAAAGAAAGATATGGTTTTGGATAATAATGCTATCAATAATCACATAAATATAAGCGATTTTATTATGCTATAAAATTAGATTTTTCAATAGGAGGATTAAATGATAATATTAGATGATTACAAAGAAAGGGTGTATGCTGGGGTTTTAGGAAAAATTATCGGCGTATATGTCGGCAGACCTTTTGAAGGCTGGACTTATGAGCATATTATGGAACAATTAGGGGAAGTCAATTATTATGTCCACGAGCAATTGAACAAACCTCTTATTGTAACCGATGACGACATCTCTGGGACGTTTACATTTTTCAGAGCTCTTGCTGATTACAATTATGACCGCAATTTGACAGCACAGCAGATCGGTCAAACTTGGCTAAACTATTTAATAGAAGGGCGAACCATTCTCTGGTGGGGAGGTATGGGCAATTCCACAGAACACACTGCATATCTGCGTCTAAAAGCTGGCATTCCTGCACCTAAAAGCGGATCAATAGAGATGAACGGCAAAGTAGTCGCTGAGCAGATAGGGGCCCAGATATTCATTGACGCATGGGCTATGGCTTGTCCCGGAGACCCTGAACTTGCTGTGGAGTTTGCCAAAAAAGCAGGTAGCGTTAGCCATGATGGGGAGGCAGTTTATGGAGCTCAAGTCCTCGTTGCATTAGAATCTATGGCTTTCGTTGAATCCGATAACGATGAGCTTTTAGACACTGCGGTATCTTTTATACCAAAAGATTCAATCATTTATCGCATGATCGGCGATATACGAAACTGGCATCAGCAGGACAACGATTGGCGAAAAACTCGGGAGCGAATCGTCGCAAATTATGGCTATGATAAATATGGCGGAAATTGTCATATAATTCCAAATCATGCTTTGGTTATCCTTGGCTTACTATATGGTGGTGATGATTTTCAAAAGGCATTGATGATAACAAATACGTCTGGCTGGGATACCGATTGCAACGGTGGAAATATAGGTTGTCTTATGGGGATAAAAGTCGGTTTAGATGGTATCAACGCCGGACCCGATTGGCGAGGACCTGTGGCAGACCGTCTTTATCTTCCAACAGCTGATGGCGGAAGGACCATTACTGATGCTGTCCGTGAAAGCTATGAGATCATAAAGACAACCCATACACTTTCAGGAAAACCTTTTGTCGCACCTAAAAATGGAATGCGTTATCATTTTGAATTGCCCGGCTCCGTCCAAGGATTCATAGTGGAGAATAGCCCTGAAAGTCGCGGAACTGCTACAATTGAAAATGTTGAGGGACATAGCAGTATTGGTTCGCGAAGCCTTGCAATACATTATAAGGGCGTGGTAATAGGTAGAACTGCCCGCGTTGCAACTGCCACGTTTATGTCACCAGAAGCTATAAATATGGGTGGATACTCTCTTTATGCTTCTCCAACTTTATATTCTGGTCAGACAGTCCATGCTCGTTTGTCTGCTGATGATAAGAACAAAACTCCGATTACATGTTGTCCTTATATTCGCTTCTATGGCTCGGATGATCGGCTTATGATAAAACGTGGCGAAAAAAGGCAATTAAACGCAGGGGCAGAATGGACGTTTGATTGGAAAATAGAATCAACTGACAGTGCTCCTATTGCTGAAATAGGAATTGAGATAAGCTCTGATACACGTGCAGATGGAACCGTTTATCTTGACTATATCTCATGGGATGGAACTCCCAATATTACTTTTAAAAGACCAAGCACTGGTGGGACAATATGGCAAAGGGCATGGGTCAACGCTGTTGATGGGTCGGTCGGATTCTTTGGACACGAAATGCCATATTGCAGAATTATTCAAAACGAGGGCGTTGGAATGCTAATTCAAGGAACTCGTGAATGGCAAGATTACACATTTAGCGCCAATATCAATCCTCACCTTGCAAAATCAACAGGGATCGCTGTTTGTGTTCAAGGGCTTAAACGATATTATGCCCTCTTGCTATGCAATGACAAAAAGATAAGACTGATAAAAGAATTAGATGGTCGCAAAATCTTAGCTGAAATGGCTTTTAACTGGGAATTAGACCAGAATTATCAGTTGGCATTAAAAGTTAAGGGATCCGAACTCACTGCTATATTGAATGGGAAAGCTATATGTGAGGTCACTGATACAAACAGACCTTTGTCCTCAGGCTGTATAGCTATGGTGTGTGAGGAAGGGCGAGTTGACTTCGGAAACTTGATAGTTGAATAACGATAGTATAGGAGGATATTAATAATGAAAGTCGGAATTAGCCATTTAATTATGGGTGGAAAATCAATTGAGGATTTTTTCAAAGAATCGGCGAAAGCTGGATATGAATCTGTTGAACTTTGTCTGAGAAGAGAAGGCGAACTAACCTTACAAACTAACTCAGATACTCTCAAAAAGATCAAGAAATCCGCAGAAGAACTCGGTTTATCAATAGATTCTGTCGTCCAAAGCCAATGCACAGGCAATCTATTAGCAGATGGCGAGGCACAGCAGAGGTCTATTGACGAGACAATAGCTGGTCTGCATATATCCGCAGAGTTGGGGGCAAAATGCGTCTTGCATACGCTCGGTGGGCTAAATCCGAAACTATATTATGATGACGCATACCGAAATGGTGTCCAATCGCTTAAAAAATTAGCCCCTATCGCTGAAAATTTAAACGTTGCTATCGCTGTTGAGTTCGTCTGGAACGGATTTTTGTTCAGTCCGATTGAGATGAGGAATTTTTTAAATGAGACAGGAAGCAATGCTGTCGGATTTTATTTTGATCCCGGAAATATGGCAGTATTTCAATATCCACAACATTGGGTGCGTATTTTAGGTTCACATATAAAGATGATGCACGCCAAAGATTGGACAGGAAATGCCCTTAACGGAAGATGGACGCCCTTACTTGAAGGCGGAGTTGACTTTCCAACGGTTATGCGCGAGTTAAAATTAAGCGGATATGATAATGCGATAATCAGCGAAGTTGACCCGGGTATGGCATCTATTGAAGCTACTGCGGAAGCGATACGAAAAATTATAAAGATGGCGGAGGCTTAATATGGTAAAAATGAAGCCCCCGATGGTTCTTGTGCATGATAGCGTCTATAAAAGCGATCTCACTAAAAGTCGTCTTGATAGAATGATGGAAAATATTGAGACTGACGATTTTCGCATAGTTGATGATGAAGGATTAAATGAAGCTGTAAGGACAAGCGGATGGTTAAGTCATGGCGGAAAACGCACAGGAGAAATTAAGCGAAAATCTGATCCATCTATCATCTTCAACACTTTCAGATTTGCTTCTAACGAGGAATTCAGAGATTTAGCAAGGCAATATCCGTCATTAGCAGGATATAATTTTCTTGGCGATGGTCATTGGACTTTCAGAAATAAGGGAAGTTATCCCGGTCACGTCTGTAAGTCTGCTTATGAGATTCACTCTGCTTGGGGTTGTTATCATGCTTGCGATTATTGTCATGTCAAAGATTTTATCAATATAATGATAAATCTTGAAGAGTTTGTCCAACATCTTGACGAGCTTGTCAATCGTGAGAAATGGCAGAAGCTATACAAATATGACAATCAAACAGATACTATCTGCTTTGAACCAGAATATGGGGCTTCGGAATTGCTTGTGAATTATTTCGCTAAGCAAGATGACAAATACCTGATGCTTTATACAAAAAGCGACAATATAGACCATCTTTTAGACTTAAATCATAATGGTCATACTATAATAAATTGGACGCTTTCTTGTGATACAGTTTCAAGATTAATAGAGAAAAAAGCTCCAGTTATGGACGATAGGATAAATTCAGCGTTAAAGTGCCAATCCGCTGGATATACGGTCAGATTTAGGTTCTCTCCGATAATACCGATCAAGAATTGGCAGGCAGAAAATACCGAGATGATAGAAAAATTGTTTGAGAAAGTTAAACCTGATCTGATCACTATTGATGTTTTAGGTTGGATGACAGCAAGACAGATCATAGATTCAATAGATATTACGCTGTTTGACGACGAATACAGAGCGATCATTGAGGAATTAGCGGACAAAGGGGCTGTTAATTATGTCAAACAGATAATCCCTCATGAAGCGAGATTAAAAATATATCGTCATATCATAGGTGAATTAAAGAGGTTAGGCAATGGGACGCCTTTTGCCATTTGTATGGAAACCCAAGAGATGTGGGACGAGCTTTCCGATGAAATTGGTATGAATAAGGATAATTACGTCTGCTGTTGTGGACCTGAATCTGTCCCAAGTCATCCGATGTTATCATATTAACATAAAAAGAGGATTTATTTGATGAAATCTGTGGTTCTTCATGCTATTGGAGATATAAGATATGAGGATGTCCCTATCCCAAAGCCAAATGATGGTGAGGCGTTAATAAGAGTGCGATCTGCTGGCGTCTGTGGTTCAGATATACCAAGAGTTATGAAAAAAGGGACATATTCCTTTCCATTGATACCCGGACATGAGTTTGCTGGCGAGGTTGTAGAAATATGCGGAAGTCCTAAAAACGACATAAAAGTAGGCGACAGAGTAGCGGTTTTTCCTTTGATACCGTGTGGAAAATGCCCCTATTGTCAGATAGGCGAATATGCACAATGTGATGATTACGATTATCTCGGATCAAGGCGAAATGGCGGATTTGCAGAATATGTCATTGCCCCATTGGATAATTTAATACCGGTGCCAGATAACGTAGATTTTGAATGTTCGGCGATGACTGAACCAGCATCAGTTGCCCTGCATGCTATACGAAGAACAGGCATAGATGCAGGAGACAATGTTGTCATACTCGGTGCAGGGACGATCGGCATAATTCTCGCTCAATGGGCGAAAATATGCGGTGCTGGACGTATATTCATCACTGACATTGTGGAAGAAAAACTCAAATCTGCTATGGATTTCGGATTCAAAGATTGCATAAATTCTATCCGAGAAGACCCTGTTGAACGAGTGATCAAAGAGACAGGCGGTAGAGGTGCAGACATTGCAATAGAAGCAGCAGGAACTCCGATAACGTTTGAGCAGTCATTGAGGATAACAAGAAAATTAGGAAAAGTGATACTTATGGGAAATGTAAGCGGAGATGTAATTATCCCAGAGAAGACCGCCTCTACGATCTTACGATCACAATTGACAATTTATGGGACATGGAATTCAAGCATTTCCGCCGTTCCTAAAAATGAATGGAAAACAGCATTGGAGTTTATGAGTTCAGGGGCATTAAATCTAAAACCGCTTATAACTCATAGATTTGATCTAAGTGAAGTTAATAAAGCGTTTGATATGATGTATAATAAACGAGAGTTTTTTAATAAAGTTATGTTTGTAATTTAGTCATAGGAGAGTATATTTATGAAAGCTGCGGTTCTTGAGGGAATTGATAGGTTAGTTGTTAAGGAAGTTGAAACGCCCAAAGTCACAGATGATAGCCTTTTGTTGAAGGTTCGGTCTTGTGCTGTCTGTGGCTCTGATATTAGGATATATCATTATGGAAATCCAAGGGTCAAATATCCACAGATCATCGGACATGAGATCGCCGGTGATGTCATTGAAGTAGGATCAAGGGTCAAACGATTTAAAGTCGGTGACAGAGTTGCGATTGGGGCAGATGTGCCTTGTGGGGAATGCTCGTTTTGCAGAGATGGCATAGGCAATAACTGTATGATAAATTATGCTATGGGATACCAGTTCCCCGGTGGATATGCGGAATACCTCTTAGTGGACCCATTAGTGATAAATTTCGGTCCTATACATAAAATTCCCGATAACCTCAGCTATGATGAGGCGACGTTGGCTGAACCGCTTGCCTGTTGTATTAACGGATTAGAATTATCATGGGTATCGCTTGGCGATGTCGTCGTCGTTATTGGTGCGGGTCCTGTCGGCTGTATGTTAGCGGAGTTGGCAAAGGTTATGGGCGCAAAGAAGACTATAATCACGCAAAGGTCTAAAACTCGTCTTGAGATGGCGAAAAGTTTTGACATAGATGTTGTCATCTCTGCAACTGAAGAGGATGTAACTCAACGTGTCCTAGATGAAACTGATGGATTAGGGGCGGATGTTGTCTTAACTGCAACTTCTACTCTTGAGGCACAGGAACAGGCACTTCCTTTGATCAAAAAAAGGGGTAGGATCAATCTATTCGCAGGGCTTCCGAAGGGAACAAAACCATTGGTATTGGATAGCAATATTCTTCATTACAAAGAGGCATATCTATTTGGCTCTCATGGTAGTGTCCCTAGACATCATAGAATGGCTCTTGAATTGCTTTCTGCTGGCAGGATACAGCCGAAGAAATATATTTCTCATAATTTCTCTCTTGATCAGATTATTGATGCTTTCCAAACTGTTGAAAGACGAGAGGGTATGAAGGTCATTGTCAATCCGATGTCTTGATGATTCGGATATGATTTTGGGCATTTCAAAAATCCTCCTTTATCCCATAGCCATTAAGTTAAGGGAAAAAACGTTATTTTTAACGTGAGATAATGTTATTTTTAGCCCCGAAGGAGCACTATATTTATAGAAACGATAAACGCCAAAATACGAAGCGGAGCGAAATATGATGGGTAAAAAGGTTAAAAGTTAAAGGTTATATGTCGCTCCTGACGGAGCTAAAAGATTTTTTATTTATGTGTTTTCTATAAATATATCACCCCTTCGGGGTTAAAAGTCCTTAA
>DTPJ01000132.1 GCA_011334435.1 Candidatus Poribacteria bacterium
AAATAATACGGTTTCCTTTTTTTCTATCTTTTTTGCACAAGCATAGAAAACGAGAGAAAAACATATCATCAAAGCGAATACTATGTGAAATCTCTTCATATTATAATACCTCTTGTATTTTCATTTTCAGAAAACGTGGGCGATAAATGTCTGCATTATTTATCAAGTGATGCCAACTCATTGAATTGACATTATACGAGATCAACCATTCATCAGGTTTAGAAAGGCTCGGATGTGCCTTGGCGTTATATGTATATATTCCATTTCCAGCGTCTGGCTCAGTTGTATGATAGATATTTATTCTCGGTCCAAAAGGACCCACAGGGCTTTCTCCTATACGGATATATAAATCCTGTTCTAAGTGCATTGATACCATTAGGTATTTGCCTTTCAAAGGACCGCTTTGTATTGGTGTTACGCTAAGTTCAGGACCTCCTCTGCCTAATTCTGCGGTATCTTCAATATTATCAGACCAAGCGTTTCCATCCCAAAAACACCATTTATCAAAATCCTCAAAATCATCTGCTTTGACCCTTGCAACAGCTAATTTTACCTCTCCACTTTCATAACGACCATATACATAAACATATCCATCAGGATCAATAGCCCCAGATTCAACAGTATTAGGCATAATCCCTGCACCAAAATATAAGGTTCGCTCCTTGTTGACATGATAAAACGGTGCATCTTTTTGTGTATGATTTGCCAGATCAAGATTTCCGTTTTTTATCGGTATTTTAATCATCGCTAAACCAGAGAGTTTGAATTTGAAACCCTCTTGTCCATCAGGATTTTCTTCAATAACCATCGGGAAAATGTAAATATTTCTGTTCAGAGAGACGCCATCTTGTAACCAATACCAACACTTTTTGTCCTTTGTCTTTGGTGTATTTGGCACAAAAACTGACGATCTGCTACCATCGCCATTGTTTCCCCAGATAAATTTAATTTTACTGTCAATAGGTTCTCCGCCTTCTAAGAGGGCAAGCGTGTTATTAACCATAGAGACATTTTTCCGTGTCATTGTCTTTTGATCTACTTGTCCAATAAATGTATCGCTAAATACAAATAGCGTTTTTGTCTCGTGTGCCTTGCCCTGCATTTCATATCCAGAAAGCGGTATCGCATATATGCCATCTGCACCTGTCCAGCCATCGTATCTTTTAAATAATTCGTTCCACTGATCGGATTCTTCTACGATAATTTTGATATTTCCCATTTTGACGATGTTCATTTCACTTCACCATAATTAAGCCATAGTTCAAGCGCCCCTTTTGTTGACGAGTTATTATTCCAGTTTGCGCCGAAAATGTCAATTAATCCATTCCTATCTACATCAAACAACACGATATTATGTGATCCAGATACAGAAACTACATGTTTTCGCCATGTCTTTGCGTTGTCTTGATTAATGTAAATCGCAACTTCCTGAGGTGCAGTCGCTTGGTGCATTTTTGCAACGACAATATCTAAAAGACCGTCATTATTCATATCTGCTATTCCCAAAGCGTGTGCATGATCGTAAAAAGGTTCAATTATATGCTCTATCCAATCTGGACTTTTCGGATCAGGTGGTGATTCAAACCAAGATAGATGACCAGACCCTTCGGCAGGTGAAAGCACTATGTCTATTCTTCCATTGTTATTCAGATCGCCAGTTTGCACTGATGCATCGCCCTTTGTCCAATTCTTGTCAAAGTATTCAGCAGACATATATAAATGCTCAATCCATTTTTTATTCAATATATCCCCTGGGTTTTCATACCAACGACCACCGATTATTACATCAGGAAAGCCATCACCGTTTATATCTGCGACTTTTAGTCCTTCACCATGCGGGCAATCAAAAGTCTGATGTTCCCAAGATTTAGGGGAGTTTTGCTTCCATATATGGATTTTGTTTCCCATCATTTTCCCAAAACCTGATTGATGTCGCGTTACAATATCCAACTTTCCATCACAATCAAGATCAACGACTTCTACATCATGCATCCTTGCGCCAATAGGACTGATATTTACGGCTTCCCATTTATCTTTAGCAGGATCGCCTCCATATCCTTTTGGATTACGATACCACATCAGCCCCTCATTATTGGGTATGATTATATCTACATATCCATCACTATCAATATCTCCGACAGCCATATCAGTAGTGAATGAACCATCAGCTATCTTGTGTTTCGTCCAATTTGGATAGCGATACCAGAATAGTCCATCTCCGCTTGCACTCGCCGATATTAACGAGCCATAGCCGTTTCCGTCTATATCTGCAACAGCCTTGCAGTGAGGGTCTCTTGGGTTATTAGAATCCACAATTATATGTTCAAATTTCATAATACTTCCCCTTCTATTCCCTTATTTAAACTTTTGTTTTTAGTCTTCCCTTGAAAAAGAGGGATTTATCGCTTTTATAGTATACAATATAGACATCATTTTGTCACTATCTATATCTCATTATGTATTGTCATTTTTGATTTGACTCTTTATTCAAAAGTTGATAAAATGCTTTATGTTCCGAAAGGCATAAGGGAAGTTATCAAATTTATCACTCTTGGCGAGGTGAATAATGAATATCGTTGTAACTGGGGCTTCTGGCGTCCTCGGAGGTGGGATAGTCAAGCGACTGAAAAATGAAAGCGATCATAACATTCGCGCAACAGACGTCATTTCGGGAGATGGCATAGAAATAGCTGATCTCTGTAAAATAGAGCAAGTTCAAAATATTATAGATGGTGCGGATATAGTCATTCATTGTGCAGCAGTGCATCCATGGAAGTCATATACCGCTGATCAGTATCTTGATAATAATGTGAAAGCCTGTCATCACGTCTTTTCAGCCTGTGTTAAGGCGGGTGTAAAAAGAGTTATATATACAAGCAGTATTGCAGCAATCGGAATGCCTCCTGCGTTTGTCCCTGCCAAAGAAGATGATCCTTCTATGCCGAGAGATTTATATGGCATGACAAAACGTTTCGGAGAAAACTTAGCGTGGATGTTTAATGCTAATAGCGGATTGAATGTTGTTTGTCTTAGACCACCAACATTTATTCCTACTGATGATATTACACTTGGTCTTGGACTGCTTGGCAGTTGGACACATCCTGATAATGTCATTGACGCTCATTTATCCGCTTTAAATACCGATTTTACTGGGTTTCATATAGTTACTATTGCCAACTTAACTCCTTATACTGCTGATGATAGAGACGCCTTGCTAAATGATCCTGCGAGTGTTGTTGAGAAGTATTATCCCGGTGTAGTTGGATTTTTTGAGTCAAAAGGCGTGAAAATAAGACCTATAACCTGTTATTATGACATATCTTATGCAAAGGAGTTTATGAATTGGTCTCCAAAACTGACATTTAAAGAATGGTTTAATGAACACGCAAAATAAATAGAGAGGTGAATTATACTATGAAAAAGATGACAATTGAGGAGATAGAAAAGGCTATTGCAGAACTTACACCAGAACAACAATTAAAACTGATCGCGAGAATATGCGAGAGGTTAAGTGGAACTGATCTATCTCAGTTACCAGAGGTTGTTACTGAAAAAAAGGAGAAAAAGCAACTATCAAAATATATGCTTGAATATCCTTAATATTTTAGAGATTTTTCAGCTTAGAAACAAAGCTAATGTGAACAAAATTAGCATAGGTCATTAATTCAATCAGGGTTAATATTTTGGGAACTCAACTTATACAAACAAATGGAGAGTGAAATGGCAAAAATTACCTTTATCGGTGCGGGAAGTTTGGGATTTACAAGAGGATTGGCAAGAGATATTCTGACATTTCCATTGTTGAAAGATGCTACGCTTTGCTTGATGGATATTGATGCAGAGAGATTGGACTTTGCACAAAGAGCAGTCCAAAGCATCGTTGATAAGGGCAATTATCCTGCTAAGGTTGTGGCAACAATGGATCGGGCAGAGGCACTTAAAGGTGCAGATGCAGTAATGTGCACAATCCTTGCTGGCGGGGTAGAAGTCTGGCAACATGACATACTTATCCCTAAGAAATATGGCGTTGATACTAATGTCGGCGATACAAGAGGACCTTCTGGTGTATTTCGTGCTTTACGGACAATACCTGTTATGGTCAGCATCGTTAAAGATATGGAAAAGTATTGTCCAGACGCTATTTTATTGAATTATACAAATCCTATGGCGATGCTTTGCCGTGCAATGCAAAGGGAATCGTTCATAAAATTAACTGGACTTTGCCATAGCGTTCAGGGAACTGCGATGATGCTTGCACGTTGGATCGGCGCCCCTTATGATGAGATTACTTATACATGTGCAGGAATTAACCATCAAGCATGGTATATTAAATTTGAATGGAATCACAAAGACGCATATCCGTTGATCCGTAAGGCAGTTGAAGACCCAAAGATATATAATGAAGAGATCGTCCGTAACGAGATGTTCAAGCATTTAGGGTATTATGTCACTGAATCAAGCGGTCATAACTCAGAATATAACTGGTGGTTTCGCAAGCGACCTGATCTGATAGAGAAATATTGCACACACGGGACAGGCTGGAATCCAGGAGTTTATGCCTACATACTCAAAGAATATCAAAGCAGAGAAGGCAAATGGCAAGAAGACGTTAGAAAATGGTTTGAGGCAGGAGCGCCAATTAGCCTTGAAAGAGGTCACGAATACGCAGCATACATAGTTAACGCATATATGGGCGGAGAGATATTCCATTTTAACGGCAATGTGCCGAACACAAAGCTTATAACAAATCTGCCAGAAGGGGCATGCGTTGAAGTGCCTGTCTTTGTTGATAAAGGAGGATTTCATCCTGTGCATGTTGGAGATTTACCGCCTCAGTGTGTTGCCTTAAATCATATTAGCGTAATGGTAGAAGAAATGGCGGTTGAGGCAGCTTTGACAGGCGATCCAACTTTGGTATTTCAGTCTATACTTTACGATCCATTGACAGCAGCGGTTTTGTCTATGGCAGAGATCAAAGACATGGTCAACGAAATGTTACAGCAGAATAAGGATTATCTCCCGCAGTTTAAACATTTCACAGTTTGACAATAACAATGTAGAGGACATTCTGTTAGATTGCTTTAAGCAATTTAATCAGCATGTCCTACAAATTATTAATCGCTATTTATGTTAGGCATATTCAAAAAGAAGAAACCGCAATTACCATATCAACTTACTGATAAGGAAATTTCTCTCCTTGAACAATATCCAGAAGGATTAACCCCATTAGACTTTAAGAGATTTCAAGAATTCTGTGGAACGCAAAAAGAAAAGTCGTCAGAACATATAAAATCTAATATTATTAATCGCACTTTCAGGAATAGATTACAGGACCATATTAAGCTAATAAAAGACATTCTGAAAGGAAAATGTTGCCTGAATGAACTATTGGATATTGATGATAGGAAGCTTTTATTCATTGATATTGGACCTGGAATAGGGAACAAGGAATATCCAGCGATCACCTCAATAGAAATGGCAAAGGCTTTTCCTGATAAAATTGATGTTGTCGCTGTTGATCTTCCTTCATCTTTCCAAATATTAGTGAATTTATTAAATGAAAGCTCAAATCTAAAAGATGAACTGAGAAAATATAAAAATCTTTATTTTATAAACGATAATGCCTTGCAAATAGAAAAAACTTGGTTTAATGGAAGACAAGATGCAATATTTACGGATCGGGAGATTCCAAGCTTACGAGAAAGAGATGACAGAATACTAATAATACGTTCTGCAAATTCCATAGACGTATATTGTTCATGGGACGATGTCAGATCGTGGTTGACTCGCATTGCCAATGAGTTTCGCTGTTATCGTATATTGTTTTTATTGCATAGAGAAATACTTTATAAAGAACAGAATAATACTGAATGGACTGCTATTGGAATGGTTTCTGAAAGGGGATTTCGATCAGGGACTCAAGATTTATCCTTAAAACGTGGCATACCTATATATGAAATAGATAAGAAAAAAGTCCAATCTGCAATATTGAGAAGAAAATTAGCTTATCAATAGAAGTCTCATTTTGATATTAATTTTTATTAAATTCCTAATACTTTTGCATGGAAACTAATCGTTTCTTGTATATGCGTATCCCAAAAATCCCAATTATGATCGCCGGGAAATTCCTCATATTCATGCGGTATCCCTAACTTAACTAAATGTTTATGAAATGCCCTGTTATCTTCTAATAAAAAGTCGCTTAATCCGCAGTCCATCCGTATAGCAGGTAGTTTGCTTTTATCAATGCGTTCAGCGATCGCCCAAAGATCGTCTTTTCCACCAGTAGGGTTATCGCCATATATCAGACGCATTTCTGACGCAAGTTCGTCTCTAAAAGGATTATGCCCTGCGGCTACACCTCCCGAATGGCTAACGACACTGCAAAACATATCAGGGAATTTCAAAGCTAATTTCAATGCCCCATATCCGCCCATGCTTAAACCTGCGATAACTCGTCCAGATCGTTCAGCTTTTGTGTTGAAATGTGTATCTACAAAGCCGATCACGTCTTTGATTATGTGTGATTCATGTGCAGGTCCATTAATAGCGTCACAATAAAAACCTCTGCCTCCATCGGGCATTACCACTGCAAGCGGAAGATTACGGACATACCATTCTATACGAGTTCGGCGACTCCAAATTGTATGATCATCAGATAATCCATGCAATAGATACATAACAGGATATGGTTCTTTGGTCATTTCTGGCAATATAACTTGCATGGAACAAGCCTTTTGTAACGATGCACTATAATAGTTTATATTTAAGAATGCCATAATTTTGTCCTTCCGTTAGATTAACGAGCGATCCATTTGTATGCAGATTTCGCATTTTTCCAAAAATACTTCTCTGTTGCGGATTGCCCTTTTGTTTTGAAATACTCCATAACGATATTTTGGACGGTTGCATAATCAGCGAAACGTTCAGAGACGGGCCAATTACTGCCATATATAAGTTTGTCCTCGCCAAATGCCTTCCATAAGACATCTAATGTTGGAATGTAATACTCCAAATCTTTTGGAGCAGGGATCAATTGCGTTGCCTCTGCAAGTCCCGACACTTTACAATAAACATTAGGATTTTCTGCTACAATTTGCATTCCATCAATCCATAAAGGATCAGGAGATTTTCCGTCAATTTGCACGCCTGCGATATGATTGATGATAATACGTAATTCTGGAAATTTTTTCGCCAAAAAATCTACATTAGGCAATTCTTTTGGTCCTATTAGAAGGTCAATTTCCAAGTCTTTTTTAGCTAATTTTTCAATATCATTAAGGAATTCAGCTTTCTCAAAATTTTTTATGTTAGCACCTCTTGGTCTTATGCCACGAAAAAGCGGATTGCTTGAAAATCTGTCAAGGTTATTGCCAAAATTATCGGAGCCGGGCTGAAGGTTGCCAACAAAACCCACGATAAATGGTTCATTTTCAGCAAGATCAAGTATCCATTGATTATCTTCTACCCATTCGCTAGCTTCTACAACGATTGTTCCAGTTACGCCTTGAGGGACAGCCAAAGCTTTATAATGTTTTGGCAAAACTTGCCTATAAAGAACCTTATCATTTGGGTCTGGCCACGGCAC